>JBATMT010000270.1:0-3083 GCA_049289975.1 Paracoccaceae bacterium
CGCTAATGCTGCGCCGTCTTTACCCGGTTCAGCCGGAAAGCTTCGCCTTCACACCCGCGAATCTCGCCTGGGCCAAGGGGCAGATGTCGAAATATCCGGAAGGCCGTCAGGCTTCGGCGATCATTCCGCTGCTTTGGCGTGCACAGGAGCAGGAGGGCTGGCTGAGCCGCCCGGCGATCGAGCATATCGCCGACATGCTTGGAATGGCTTACATCCGAGCCCTGGAAGTGGCGACGTTCTACTTCATGTTTCAGCTTCAACCCGTTGGCACGGTTGCGCATATCCAGATTTGCGGCACGACGTCGTGCATGATCTGCGGCGCGGAAGAACTGATCAAGGTCTGCAAACAGAAGATCTCGGCCAAGCCGCATGTGCTGTCGGCGGATGGCAAGTTTTCGTGGGAAGAAGTCGAGTGCCTCGGGGCCTGCACGAACGCGCCGATGGCACAGATCGGCAAGGACTATTACGAGGATCTGACCGCCGAAAGCCTGTCGAAGCTTCTTGACGAAATGGCAGCGGGCAAGGTTCCGGTGCCGGGTCCGCAGAACGGGCGTTATGCATCGGAGCCGCTGTCGGGGCTGACGTCGCTCAAGGAATTCGAGAGCGGGCGGACGCAATACAACGGTTCGGTCCAGCGCGCGGTCGACATCGGCGACAGCATAAAGCGGATCGATGGAACCGAAGTCCCCTTGCTGACGCCGTGGTTGGGTAAGGCCAAGGTTGATAGACCCGCGGCAAAGCCAGTGGCTGAGAAGGTCGCCAAGGTCACGGACAAACCGGCGGCGGCAAAGGCTGCTCCGGCGCCCAAGGCCGAACCTGCGGCGATCATGGCTGCTGCTCCCGTCAAGGCGAAAAAACCGCGCGGGCTGAAAGCGCCGCGCAAGAGCGGAGCGGATGACCTCAAGCTGATCAAGGGTGTCGGGCCGAAGCTCGAGGCGCTTTTGCATTCGCTGGGGTTCTTCCATTTTGACCAGATTGCCAATTGGTCCGAGGCCGAACTGGCTTGGGTCGACGAAAATCTCGAAGGCTTCAAGGGCCGTGTAATCCGGGAAAACTGGGTTCAGCAGGCCAAGGCGTTCCTGAGTGACAAGGACCGGGGCTGAACCGGTTCGAACAACGGCGAGGGGTAAGCGATGAGCTACGATACCGATACGGCATGTAAACGCCGCTGCTGGCTTCTGGCCGGGGCAGGCGGTGTGTTTCTTGCGTTCCTGTTGGTTGGTCTGGCCCATTTCGCGCTGCTGGAGGCGCTGTTCTTCGGGCTGATGTTCTTTGGACTGTTCGGGGGCTTCATCGGATGGGCCTTCTGCACCGGCAAGGGGCATGATGTGCCGATGACCGAGCGTGTACCGGACCGCGATTTCACCCCTGCCAAGTTCGTGCCAAAGCCGCAGCCTGCGCGCGTTGAGCCGGTGGCGGCCCCCGCTGCACCGGTTGCACCTGCTCCTGTGGCCGTGGCTCCAGTTGCCGCGCCCGAAGTGAAGGCGGCTTCTGCCACGGTGGCGGCACCTGCGGCGCTGATGGACGCTGCGGTGCGCCGTGTCGATGGCAGCGCACCAATTGAAGAGATCAAGCCTGCGCCGAAGAAAGCCCCGGCAAAATCTAAAGCTCCGGCAAAAGCCAAGGCAGAAAAGGTCGCCGAGGCAGCGCCTGCAAAGGTGAGCGCGGCCAAGGCCGCCGCTCCTGCGCCAGTTGCAGAGAAGCCGGCGGCCAAGGCAAAAGTCGTTGCTGCGCCGGAAGCTGCCAAGCCTGCCCGGAAGACGAAAGCTGCAGCACCTGTTGCGGTTGCTGCGCCGGTAAAGGCGAAAGAGCCGAAAGTCACGGCAACGAACAAGCCGAAAGCGGCGAAGGGTGCGCGCGCGTCCGGGCTCGATGCGGCGATGGGCAAGACCAAGGATGCTCCCGCCCGGTCAGCGGCTCCGCTGCTGCTGAACGCCCCGCGTGGCGGCAAGGGCGACGATCTCAAGCTGATCATTGGCATCGGACCGGTGCTCGAGAAACTGCTGAACGGCGTGGGGGTCTGGCACTTTGACCAGATGGCCAGCTGGAAGGCCAAGGACATCGCCTTTGTCGATGGAAAGATGGAAGGGTTCCACGGCCGTATCACCCGTGACGAGTGGGTGAAGCAGGCCAAGATCCTCGCCAAGGGCGGAACGGTTGCCGACATCGAACGCGCGCTCAACGGCGCGGGTAACTGAGGGCGGATGTGAAAGGGCCGACAGAGGAAGATCGCGCCGCAGCGCGGACGGGGCAGGTGGTGGCCCTTGTCATCGCGGGGACGATGATCCTGTGGATCGGCGGACAGTGGGTGGGCGGACAGATGGGGTTGGACCCGTCTTACGCCTTCTTGTTCGATCTGGCGGCACTTGCGGCGCTGTTTTGGTCGATTGTAGTTCTGGCGCGTCTTTGGGCGCGTCAAAAGCGGGCCGGGAAATGAACCGGGCCAGGATGAGGACGATGGAATGCTGAACGATCAGGACCGGATCTTTACAAACCTCTACGGGATGCATGACCGTAGCCTGAAGGGAGCGATGAAACGCGGCCATTGGGACGGGACCGCCGGTATTCTGGCACAGGGCCGGGACTGGATCATCGAGCAGGTGAAGGCGTCGGGTCTGCGCGGGCGCGGTGGTGCTGGCTTCCCGACCGGTCTCAAGTGGTCGTTCATGCCCAAGCAATCGGATGGCCGTCCGTCCTATCTGGTGGTGAACGCCGACGAATCCGAGCCGGGCACCTGCAAGGACCGCGAGATCATGCGGCACGATCCGCATACTCTGGTCGAGGGGTGTCTGATCGCGTCGTTCGCGATGGGGGCCAACGCCTGCTACATCTACATCCGGGGCGAATATATCCGCGAGCGCGAGGCTTTGCAGGCGGCGATTGACGAAGCCTATGATGCGGGGCTGGTCGGCAAGAACGCGTGCAAGTCGGGTTTCGACTTCGACATCTACGTCGCGCATGGCGCCGGCGCCTATATCTGCGGCGAAGAGACCGCGTTGCTGGAAAGCCTGGAAGGCAAGAAGGGCCAGCCTCGCCTGAAGCCGCCGTTCCCGGCCAATGTCGGGCTCTACGGTTGTCCGACC
>JBATMT010000271.1:0-2773 GCA_049289975.1 Paracoccaceae bacterium
GCATAGACGGTTGCCTTGCCCTCACCTTCCAGCGCGATGGTCGTTGTTGCCACGCGGTCGATGAAGTCACGGTCGTGGCTGACCAGAAGCACGGTGCCGTCGTACTCGCCCAGCACATCTTGCAGAAGGTCCAGCGTTTCGACGTCCAGATCGTTTGTCGGTTCGTCAAGGATCAAGAGGTTCGAGGGCTTTGCCATGATCCGCGCCAGCAACAGGCGCGCGCGTTCTCCGCCGGACAGCGAGCCGATGGGGGCGCGGGCCTGCATCTCGTCAAAGAGGAAGTCCTTGAGATAGGCCACCACATGCTTGGGCTGGCCGCGCACCATCACCTGATCGGAGCGGCCCGAGACGGCCATGTCGGGGTCGTTGACCATGCCGTCCCACAGCGTCATCGAGAAGTCGAGCGTGGCGCGGGCCTGATCGAATACCGCAATTTCAAGGTTGGTGCCGCGGCGGATCGTGCCTGCATCTTGCTCGATCTCGCCAGTCAGCATCTTGAGCAGCGTGGTCTTGCCCACGCCGTTCGGTCCGACAAAGGCCACGCGGTCGCCGCGCAGAACGGTCAGGTCGAAGGGCTTCAGGATCACCTTGTCGTCGAAAGACTTCGAGATGCCTTTCGCCTCGATCACCAGCTTGCCCGATGTCTGACCGCTGTCGAGTGCGAGATCGGCGGTGCCTTGGCGGCGGATCATCGACGCGCGTTCGGCGCGCAGGTCTTGCAGGGCGCGGACGCGGCCCATGTTGCGCTTGCGGCGGGCCGAGATGCCTTCGACGGCCCATTTCGCCTCGTGCTTGATCTTGCGTTCCAGCTTGTGACGGGCGAGGTCTTCGTCTGCCCAGATGGTTTCGCGCCATTCCTCGAAATTCTCGAACCCGCGTTCGTTGCGGCGCACCTCGCCCCGGTCGATCCAGAGCGTGCCGCGCGTCAGGCGGCGCAAAAAGGCGCGGTCGTGCGAGATGGTCACGAAGGCGGCACGCGTATCGACAAGCTCGTCTTCGAGCCAGCCGATGGCCTGAATGTCGAGATGGTTGGTGGGTTCGTCGAGAAGCATCAACTCGGGCGCTTCGGCGAGCAGCTTCGCCAGAGCAGCGCGGCGGCGTTCGCCGCCAGACGCCGAGGAGACTGGCGTGTCGGGGTTGAACTTCAACCCCTCGGCCACAACGGCGACACGGTAGGCCTCGCCTTCGGGCAGATGCGAGGCGGCGAAGGCGCCAAGCGTATCAAAGGCCGACAGGTCGGGTTCTTGCTCCATGTAGCCCACGGTCACGCCGGGAGGCACGACGCGGTTGCCTTGATCGGGTTCGACAAGGCCCGCCATGACCTTCATCAGCGTCGACTTGCCCGAGCCATTGCGACCCACCAGCGCCAGCCGGTCGCCGGGCTGAACGGTCAGGTCAAGGCCGTCAAAGACGGGGTTACCACCGAAGGTGAGGGAGATGCCGGAGAGCTGGAGAAGGGGTGCGCGTGCCATGCCCGTCAGCTAGCCGTGGGCGTGGCAGAGGTCAAGCCGGGTGCTGGGTGGCGGCGGGGGTCAAAGGGGCGAGACGAAACAGTTGGGCCCGGGGGAGCCTTGGGCAGCGTCGGAGGTAAGGTCGGCTTGCAGAAACTAGGTGTTTGACCGTTTTCTTTGCTGGTGCGATCCTTTCGAAAAATGGAGAGACGCACGATGGGGCAAGTTCGCCACCGGAGCCTGACATGACTGCCGCGCTGGGTCGGATCGTGCTTTACACCAAGCGAATCCCGGAAATGGTTCGATTTTATGCCGATCACTTCGGCTTTCAGGTCGTTGAGCGTGCGGGCGACCGGATAGTCGAGCTTCATCCGGTGCATGGCGGGGCCGCGCTGCTTTTGCATCCTGCGGCCAAGTCGCAGAAGGAAGGGCAAGTGCTGGTGAAGCTGGTTTTCGACGTGGCGGATGTGGCGGCGTTTTGCAAGGCGGCCGCCGAAAAAGGGCTGGAGTTCGGACCGATCACAGAGGTGGATGGATATTGCTTTGCGAATGGCAAGGACCCGTCGATGAATTCAATCTCGGTGTCCAGCCGCGCGTTCGCGGATCGGACTTAGCTGTGCGCGTGGGCATGCTGGCCAAGGCCGGGTGTTTGCCGCATCGTCGGATCAACTGGGAGAGGCCGCATGAAGATGTATGACAGCTGGCAGTTCTGGGCTTTCCTGTCGGCGGGGTTCGCGGCGCTGACAGCGATTTTCGCCAAGATCGGCATCGACTCCGTCAACTCCGACTTTGCGACGCTTGTGCGCACCATCGTCATTCTGATCGTGGCGGGCGGCATTGTTCTGGCGACGGGTGGCTGGCAGGATGCTGGAACGATTTCAATGAGAAGCTGGGTATTCCTGATCTTGTCAGGTCTGGCGACGGGGCTTTCGTGGCTGAGCTATTTCCGGGCGCTGAAGCTTGGTCACGCGACGCAGGTTGCGCCTATCGACAAGCTGAGCGTGGTGTTCGTGGCGATCATCGCGGCGGTGTTTCTGGGCGAGCGGCTGCCACTTGCCGGTTGGGCGGGCGTGGGCCTGATTGCGACGGGCGCAGTTCTGATCGCGGTGAGTTAGCGGGGTTGCGGTAGTTTGTAGCCTCCGCTTTCACGGATGTGACAGATTGGCCGCGCCCCGGTGACGGGGGCACACGCAGCCTTTTCATCCCGGCGAACGGATGCGTGACGCGCCCCTACTCTGCGGCCTCGGCTTTTGCCTTTTCGGCTTCGATCTCTGCGGCGCGGTCTTCGACGAGTTCGACGATATGGTCGATCATCGCGGCGT
>JBATMT010000272.1:0-2323 GCA_049289975.1 Paracoccaceae bacterium
GTCATGCCCCTCCATCTCGCTATGGTCGAGGGGAAGCGACAGGGTGGGGCTGACCGTTACGCTGGCTTTCAGGCTGGAACTCTTGAGCGACAGGGTTTCATCGGCAAGGGTCAGCGTCTGGTCGTTGGGCCAGACCGCGATGACGTTGTTCGGCCGGTAAGACAGTGCCAGCACCTGAACGAAGGGGGCCGACCACGTCACCAGACCGTCACGGCTGACGAGCTTTGGATCGGTGATGGTGACATCGAAGCGCGAGGGGAAGCCGTGCAGCTCGACCTTGGAATAGTCGGCGTTGCCGTCGGCCTTCATCTGGGCCAGCGTCACTTCGGTTGCCTTGAGGACGGCGGAGGAGCCGGCGAACCAATAGCCGCCGTACAGCGCGGCCAGAAAAGCGACAAGCCACAATAACCAACGCATGAGAGGCCCTTTCCTCGGTCCGATGGCTGCTGTTTATAGGGACCGGACGGCGAGAGCCAGAGAGCGGAAGGAGTGCGGGGCAGAATGTGGGTGTTCGGCTATGGGTCGCTGATGTGGGATCCCGGTTTTCAGCCCGCCGAGCGGATCGGGGCGCGGCTTATGGGGTGGCACCGGTCATTCTGCATGCGGTCGATCCACTATCGCGGCACGCCGGAGAAGCCGGGACTGGTGCTGGCGCTTGATGCGGCCAAGGGCGCAGTCTGCGCGGGTGTGGCGTTCCGGGTTGCAGAGGGGCAGGAGGCCGAGGTCCATGCCTATCTGAAGGCCCGCGAACTGGTGTCGGACGCCTATCTGGAAAAGGTGCTGCCGGTCGTCTTGAACGACGGGCGCGAGGTTGAGGCGATCAGCTATGTGATCGACCATGACCATCCGCAATATGTGGCGGGGCTGAGCTTGCGCGAGCAGGCCGACATCATCGCCACTTCGGCGGGGTTGACCGGCACCAATGCCGACTATCTGTGGAACACCACGCGCCACTTGGCCGACGAGGGGCTGGCGGACAGCGAACTGGAATGGCTGGCGGCAGAGGTCCGCGCCCTGAAGGGTGTCGGAGCCAAATAGGGATCATCGCGGCTTGGCACAGGGGGCCGGTCGCCCTATTGTCTGCGGCGAGGCAAGAAGAAGGTCACGAGCAGATGGACAAGCCCGTGCGGCAGGCCGCGCCCTATTTCTCGCAGCCGGTGCGGCAGATCACGCTGATGCTGATGGTCACGGTGCTGGTCGCCGTGGGCGCGTGGGTGGTGTTTGCCAAGATCTTGCCGATCATCATCGAGAACCCTTGGCTGAACGGGTTGATCTTTGCGGTGTTCTTTCTTGGGATCATCACCTGCTTTTGGCAGGTGGCGCAGCTTGTGCAGTCGGTGCGCTGGATCGAAGGCTATGCGAGCGGGCGGCAAGGCCATGAAATCACCATCGCGCCGCGACTTCTGGCACCGCTGGCGGCGCTGTTGCGGTCGCGTGGATCGCGGGGCGGGCATATCTCGTCGTCCGCCGCGCGGTCGATCCTCGATTCGGTTTCTGCCCGGATCGACGAGGCGCGCGATATCACGCGCTATCTGACCAACCTTTTGATTTTCCTTGGGCTTCTGGGCACGCTCTATGGGCTTTCCACGACAGTTCCGGCGGTGGTGGATACGATCCGCGCACTTGCGCCCAAGGAGGGCGAGTCGAGCGCGGAAGTGTTCACCAAGCTGATGAGCGGGCTTGAAGCGCAATTGGGTGGCATGGGCACGGCGTTTTCCTCGTCGCTTCTGGGGCTGGCCGGGTCACTGGTCGTGGGACTGCTGGAGTTGTTCGCCAGCCACGGGCAGAACCGTTTTTACGGCGAGCTGGAAGAGTGGCTTTCCGGCTTCACGCGCCTGTCGATTGCCAGTGGCGAGGGCGACGGCGAGGGAACGCGGGCAGTGATTTCGGCGCTGGCCGAGCATCTTGAGGATCAGGCGGAGTTTTTCCAGCAGACCCGCGATCAGGTCTCGGAAGACCGGGCGCGGAGCGATGCGGGGCTGGCGGCGCTGGCGCAGGCGATAGAGGCGCTGGCGCAGCGGCTGGACAGCGGCATGGGTGCGACGACCGACGTGTTCGGGCGGCTTGCGGATGGTCAGGAAAAGCTGATGGTGGCGATGCAGGGGGCGGGTGGCTCTGGTGGCTCGGCGTCGGGTGATGCAGAAAGCCGGATGCGGCTGCGCTCGATCGACACGCAGATGCTGCGGCTTCTGGAGGAAGTGGCGGCGGGGCGGCAGGAGGCTTTGGGCGATCTGCGCGCCGATCTGGCACAACTGACCCGCGCGGTCAGGGCGTTGGGCGGCCGGGGCGACAGTCTGCCGCCGACGGACGGGCGAGGCTAGGA
>JBATMT010000273.1:0-1636 GCA_049289975.1 Paracoccaceae bacterium
AGCCGCTCTTGAGGCTTCGGTGCGTTATATCGCCGAGGATTTGGGCAAAGTCGGGATCCGCTGCAATGCCATTTCGGCCGGGCCGATCAAGACGCTTGCCGCAAGTGGAATCGGTGATTTCCGATACATCCTGAAGTGGATCGAGCTAAACTCACCGCTCCGCCGTAACGTCAATCAAGACGAGGTCGGCAAATCTGCCCTGTACCTCCTCTCCGACCTTGGCTCCGGTGTGACTGGTGAGACCCACCACGTCGACGCTGGATACCACATCGTCGGAATGAAGGCCGTCGACGCGCCCGACATCGATGTCGTGACTGGCAGGAACGGCAAGGAAACCGGTCAATGACCTCTTCGGCCTTTCTCGCCGTTGCCATCCTTCATCTCATGGCAGCCATAAGTCCCGGCCCAGCTGTCCTCATGTCTGCCCGCACCGGACTGACCGAGGGCCTGCGGACCGGCGCCTTCCTCGCCGCAGGAATCGGGGTCGGCGGCGTGATCTGGGCCTCTGCCGCGCTCTTTGGACTCGCTCTCCTGTTCGAGCTTGCGCCCGCCCTGCTCTGGACCCTCAAGATTTGTGGCGGTTTTTATCTTTTGTCGTTGGCGTGGAAGATGTGGACTACCGCCGATCAACCGCTGGATACAAGCGTACAAAGCACCACGCCGCGCACCGCGCTGTCAGCATTTCGTTTGGGCCTCATGACCCAGCTGGCGAACCCAAAACCCGCAGTCCTCTTTTCGGCGATCTTCATCGGAACCGTCCCCGTCGGAACAGCCCTGTGGGTCATAGGTGCGCTTCTTCTGGTCGTGTTTCTGAACGAAGCCGTCTGGAATATCCTTGTCGCACGAATCTTCTCGCTCGATTGCACCCGGCGCGGCTATATCAGCCTCAAGTCGGTCATTGACCGCCTGTTCGGCGGCCTGCTGGCGATTCTGGGCCTGAAAATTGCGGTGATCTGAGGAAGAAACATGAAAGAACGCCTGCCCCACGAAAAAGGCTTCCACGTCAGTTGGGACCAGATCCACCGCGACGCACGCGCGCTTGCTTGGCGGCTGGACGGCCACGGGCCGGAGAATGGTTCATGGCGCGCAGTGGTGGCAATCACCCGGGGCGGCCTCGTTCCGGCAATGATTGTCAGTCGCGAACTTGATATCCGCGTCGTCGACACAATCAGCGTGACGAGCTACTCCCATCAGGACCGTGGCGCTGCCCGCGTCACCAAAAGCCCACAAGCCGACCTGATGGGCGACGGCGAAGGTATCCTTGTCGTCGATGACCTCGTCGATACCGGCAAAACCCTTGAACTGGTGAAAAGCCTTTACCCCAAGGCGCACTTTGCAACGGTTTATGCAAAGCCGTCTGGCAAGCCGATGGTCCAGACCTATATTACAGAGGTCAGCCAGGACACGTGGATATTCTTCCCCTGGGACATGGCACTGCAATATGTGGAGCCCTTCCGGGGCAAAGACTGAAGCCGCAAGGGCAAGATGATCCCCTCACAAAAGAGTATGCCTGCCCGGGTCCTGCACTGGCTTTTCGAAGCCAGTCTGGCGATCAAGGGATTTTTGTGCAGTCTCGAAACAGCATCGGGTCTTGGCCTGTTGATTGCCCCCAACATGCTTGTGGCAAGGTTTGTCT
>JBATMT010000274.1:0-6584 GCA_049289975.1 Paracoccaceae bacterium
AACGCGCCTCGCGAACGCCTTCGTACAAGAGAGCCGGAAGTTTACCCTCGCGACCGACGAAAGCCTGGCTGATCTGGGGCGCAGGTTTGCAGACTATCTTGGCGCGATGTTCCCGGACGCACCGCACATCACCGACAAATCAATCCAGACCTACATGTACATCGGGCTTCTGAAGCTGGCACTCCCGAATGCCCGCTTCATTGTCGTTCGACGCGACCCGCGCGACACACTTCTCTCGATCTACAAGAACAAATTCCCCGACGACACGCATCTCTATGCCTACGACCAACGCAACCTTGCGCAGTTCTATGAAACCTTCGTGGACATGGTCGATTTCTGGCGCGGGCTGGTTCCGGACTGGTTCTACGAGGTCGACTATGACGCGCTTGTCGCCGACCCAGAGCCTGAGACCCGCAAGTTGATCGAGGCCTGTGGTCTGCCGTGGGAAGATGCCTGCCTCAGCCCGCAAGACAATGATCGCAAGGTCGAAACGTTGAGCCTGTTTCAGGTCCGGCAGCCGATCACCAAGAGTTCGGTCAAGGGCTGGAAGCGGTTTGAAAAGGATCTGGCACCGATGCTGGACGAACTCAGGAAACGCGGCCTTGTCACTGACTGATATTGCAGCCCGGATAGCGGTAGCCGAGCGCACGGCGGGCAGGGTGGCGGGCAGCGTTCGCCTGATCGCCGTGTCAAAGATCCAGCCTGCCGAGCGGGTCGAAGCGGTGCTGGCGGCAGGTCACCGGCTTTTTGGCGAAAACTATGTGCAGGAAGCGCAGGGCAAGTGGCCGGACTGGCAGACGCGTTTTTCCGGCGTTCAGATCCACATGATTGGGCCGCTGCAAACCAACAAGGCCAAGGTGGCGGTAGAGCTTTTCGACGCGATACACACGGTCGACCGGCCTTCGCTTGCCGAAAAGCTGGCGCGGCTGGCCGAGGCTCGTGGCGTCTGCCCCGACCTCTTCGTACAGGTCAACACGGGGGCCGAGACGCAAAAGGCCGGGGTATTGCCCAACGAGACGGACGCCTTCGTGGCCACTTGCCGGGCGATGAGCCTGCCGATTGTCGGCCTTATGTGCATCCCGCCCGAAGGCGAGGATTCGACGCCACATTTCCGACAACTGGCAGAGATGGCGACGCGCAACGGGCTGAGCGGCCTGTCTATGGGCATGAGCAGCGACTTCGAAGAAGCAATCGCCCACGGCGCAACCCATGTCCGTGTTGGCTCTGCCATTTTTGGCGCGCGGGACTATGCGGTGCGCGGCTAGCGTACGATCACTCTGGTGCCCGGCGATATGCTGCGGGCAATCCACAACAGGTCACGGCGCGAGAAGGCAAGGCAGCCCGCCGTTGGCGCGCCGGGTCTCCGCCATGTGTGCAGGAATATCGCCGACCCTCTGCCTGGCTTGGCCTTGGGCCAGTTCCAGTCAGTCAGCAGGATCAGGTCATACAACGGATCGGCGCGCCGCAACTTTTCGTGGCTGGCTTTGAAGGGCGCGCGAACCATGTGGTTATAAGACTTGTGCTTCGGATCATCGCACCACAGGTCATTCAACCCGATGGGCGAGGCCCAGACGGGCACAGCACTCGCCGCGATCCGGTCCGGCCGATAGAGCATGCCGACGATTCTGTGCGACCCGACGGGCGTTCCGCCATCACCCTCGCGCTTCTTGCGGACGATGCCGCCGCGCCCGATCGTCACCGGAAAGCGCCGCCCCCGATAGAGAAGTCCGGTCGGCGTCAGCACCATGTCATGCCCGCTCACAGCAGATGCCCAGACTTGCGCGCCTTGGTGGCCAGGTAGGCCTCATTCTGGCTGTTTTGGCCAACCTTCAGCGGGACCCTCTCGGTCACGCGCACCCCGGTCGCCTCCATCATCGCGATCTTGGCGGGATTGTTGGTCAGGAGCCTGACCGACGAGAACCCCATCTTCTTGAGAATCTGCGCCGCGATCCGGAAGTCGCGCTCGTCATCCTCGAACCCCAACCGATGATTGGCCTCGACCGTATCGAAACCCTGATCCTGAAGCGAATAGGCCCGCATCTTGTTGGCCAGCCCGATGCCGCGACCTTCTTGATTGAGGTAGAGAAGCACGCCCGCGCCTTCGTCGTTCATCTGGTGCAGCGCTGCATCAAGCTGCGCGCCGCAGTCACATTTCAGGCTACCCAGCACATCGCCGGTAAAGCAGGCCGAGTGGAGCCGCGCCAGCACTGGCTTGTCGCGGCCGGGAGTACCGATTTCAACTGCATAATGTTCTTCGCCGCCACTGTCGGGGCGGAAGATATGCAAGCGTCCGGCCTGCGCTGCCGCCATTGGCACCCGCGCCGCCGCCACCGGATAAAGCGGATGCGCTGCATCCATTTCTGGCGTCACCGTCGCCAGATCGAGACAGGTCAGCCCTTCGGCCCGTGCGACATCTGCCCCTTCGGCCAGATCAAGCACCAGCGCTGCGGGCAGAAGATGTGCCGATTTGGTCAGCGCAATCGCCATCCTGTGCAGGTCGGCAGACCCCTCGCGCACCGCGCGGAACGGGCCTTTCAGCGGCACATCCAGGTCATGCGCCGGGTCAGCCATCGCCGCAATCCAGTTCATGTCAGCATCCGGCGGCAGGGCGATCCTCACCAGATCGCCGTCATAGGCGGCAAGTTTCAGCGTCTCGGCTCGCCGCGCGGTCAGCACCAGCACCGGCGCGCCCATCGCCCGCAAGTCCGACAGCCGGACCGGGTCCAGCGCCTCAGCGGCAACGATCAGCACAAAACACCCGTCGGTGCCAAGCACGACCGGCACGCCCATGCGCAGATCGGCTCGGGCGCGATTCAGACGTTCGAGAGGTGAAGGGCCAAGTGACATGTTCTTCCAGATCCTGCCTCTAGATAGTCAGCCGTGCAGGAAATTGAAACATATCCCGGCTTTGCGACACATGCGCGTGAAAACTCTGTTGCATATCTTGCCGCAAAAGTCAGCCGGGCGCATGTCAGGCTCACAAAACGCGGAGGCTGATGTGGCCAATCTTAAGAAAATCCTGCTTGTCGACGATGATGAAGACCTGCGCGAGGCGCTGTCCGAACAGCTTGTCTCGACCGATGATTTCGACGTGTTCGAAGCTGGCTCTGGTGCCGAAGCGATTGAAAAGACCAAAGGCGCGAGCTTTGATCTGGTCGTTCTGGACGTTGGCCTGCCTGATACCGATGGCCGCGAGTTGTGCCGCAAGATGCGCAAGCAGGGCGTGAAATGCCCAATCCTGATGCTGACTGGCCATGACACGGATGCAGACACGATCCTTGGACTGGATGCTGGCGCGAACGACTATGTGACCAAGCCTTTCAAGTTCCCGGTCCTCTTGGCACGCATTCGCGCCCAGCTGCGCACCCACGAACAGTCGGAAGACGCAGTGTTCGGCCTTGGCCCATACACGTTCAAGCCAGCCATGAAGATGCTGATCGACGTGAAAGACAAGAAGATCCGCCTGACCGAGAAAGAGACGAACATCCTGAAGTATCTGTACCGCGCGGGTGATGGCGTAGTGGCTCGCGATGTGCTGCTGCACGAGGTCTGGGGCTACAACGCCGGTGTGACAACGCACACTTTGGAAACACATATTTATCGTTTGCGTCAGAAAATAGAACCAGATCCGTCCAATGCTCGCCTTCTTATTACCGAATCAGGCGGCTACAGATTGGTTCCATGAGTTCCCCTGGCCGCGTCGGGGTTATGATGCGGCTCCTCCCTGTTGGACTGGCCCGGGCTTTTGCCCGGGTCTTTTTTATTCCGGGAAGCGGATACGGACGAATCCGTAAACGGTCAGTGCCACAGTCACCAGACCAGCCAGCGTGAAAGGCAACAGGAGCGCGCTTTCGCGACCGATATGCTGCTCAGACAGGTTCACCACCAGTCCGCCAAGCAGAGCACCAAGCGGCATCATCCCCCAGCCAAGGAACCGATAGATCGAATTCACCCGCCCGAGCAAATCGCGCGGAATGACCCTCTGGCGGTAGGAGACGGTCACGACATTCCACAAGACCCCGCCGAACGCATCGCCAAACAGCCCGATGATTGCAGTGGGTCGTGATGGGAACAGGCCCAGCACCAGATAGGCCGTTGCAAAGATGATCATTGATGCGTGAACGGTCCGGTCCTGACCGAATCGGGCAACGATAGCCGGACCGATCAGCCCGGCAAGCACGCCCCCCGCGGCACCAGCAGTCAGCAAGATTCCATAGCCAAACGCGCCAAGGTGTAGTATCTCCTGGGCATAGAGCGCCAGCATGGTGATCGCGGCGGTAAAGACCGCATTGGTGATGCCAAGAATGATCGCGAGCCGCCGGATCAGCGCGTGATCCTTCAGCCAGACGAATCCTTCCTTCAATTCCGTGAGAAATGCCCGGCGCGGCGGTAAGGCATGTGCGGGCAGCACCAGCGCCGAAATCAGCAACGCCGCGATGCCAAAACTCGCCGCGTCGAGGCCAAAGGGCAAGGCGACACCCATCGCGATAAGCGCCCCCGCCAGCGGCGGGCCGACGAACTGGTTCATCACCTGCTCGGCGCTCCACATCTGGCCATTGGCTCGCTCGAGATCCTTGTCCGCCACGATCTGCGGCATCAGCGTCTGTGCCGCGTTGTCCCGCATCACCTCGGCAGTCCCAAGACAGAAGGTCAGCGCCGCCAGCATCAAGATTGCAGCGGGGCCAACGTCTGCACTGCGCGGCAACGTGGAAAAGATCAGCACGATCACGCCCAACGTCAGAACCATTCGCACCAGGTCGGCACGCACCATGATCTTGCGGCGGTCAGCCCGGTCGGTCCACACGCCGACCGGAAGCGCGAACAGGAACCACGGCAGGCGGCCCGCCATCACCACCAGCGAGATCAGAAAAGCATCGCGGGTCAGAAGTGTCGCCAGCCACGGAAAGGCCAGCGACGAAACACCGTCACCCAGATTGGAAATCACGCTCGCCGAAAGGTGAAGCCGATAGTTGCGGTTCGTCCTGATCAGCGATGCGCCCATCACACCCGGTCAGTTGAGAGGGGTGGAAGTAGCCACAGGCAGCTTGGCCTCCGCCATGAACGGATAGGCAAGCGACACGATCTGCTGCTGTTGCGGTCCGTCAATGCGCGAGAAATACCATTTGTCTCCCTCGTGCAGCGCCAGAAGCGGCTGGGCATTGCGGGTTTTCTTGCCATTGGCCTCCGCGGTGAACTCGATCGGCACCACCACCCATGTGATCGCGGTCCCATCCGCAAGGCTGTTGTCCGCCGCATCGAACGGACCTTTCGAGGCGACGAATTCGCTGATCTTGGTGGTTTTCAGGATTTCCTTGGTCTGGGTGACCAAAGTTTCCTGCACCTTCTTCGCTTCGATCCCGGCGCTTCCGGCAAACACGTTGACGATCCGTGGCGGAATGGTCTCGACGATCTTTTCGGCATTGCCAGCGCCGGTCGCGCGCAGATAACTGTCGACCGCCTTCATCAGGGCGGTTTGTTCGGTTTCGTCCAAAGGACGGGCTGTGGCGTGACCAGCCAGCAAGAAGGTCATCAAAATCGCAGTCAGAAATCGCATGATCTATCACCTGTGAAGATTTCGCTCTGGTGTCGCATGCTGCGCCGCGCCTCTCAAGAGGTTCTGGAAACAGCAAGGGCGGATTGCCGCCGGTTCTGACATACCCTAAGTCTGTCAGGCGAAGAACAGAAGGAGCACGATCATGGCTTTCACCATTGCGACCTGGAACATCAACTCGGTCCGGCTTCGGGAAAGCATCGTCTCGCGTCTGATGTCCGAAGAAATGCCTGATATCCTGTGCCTGCAGGAATGCAAATGTCTGGCCGAGCAGATCCCGACCGAGGCGTTTGAAAAGCTGGGCTACCGCTACCGAGTGGCCCGTGGCCAGAAAAGCTACAACGGCGTCGCGATCTTGTCGAAACTGCCGATGATGGATGCGGGCGGGCGCGATTACGCAACGCTTGGCCACGCCCGCCATGTCGCCGGACGGCTGGAAAACGGTGTGACCATCCACAATTTCTACGTCCCGGCAGGCGGCGATATTCCCGACCGTGAAGAAAACGTGAAATTCGGCCAGAAGCTCGATTTCCTGACCGAGATGCGTGACCATTTCCGCTGGGAAACCCCGGACCGCGCCATCATGGTGGGCGACCTGAACATTGCCCCGCGCGAAGATGACGTCTGGAACCACAAGGCGCTTCTCAAGATCGTCAGCCACACACCGATCGAGATCGAACATCTGGCGGCAGCGCAGGATGCGGGCAAGTGGGTCGACATCACCCGCAAGGACGTGCCGCAGGGCCTGCTCTACAGCTGGTGGTCATATCGCTCGCCCGACTGGGACTCCGCTGACAAGGGCCGCCGTCTGGATCATATCTGGGCGACGCCCGACATCGCCAACGCCGGCCATTCCAGCCGAATCCACCGCGCCGCCCGTGGCTGGGAGCAACCCTCCGACCATGCGCCGGTCTTCGCGTCGTTTGATCTCTGAGGGGGGTTGGCCTTTGCGGGCCTCGACCACATATAAACGCTGACAGTTTGAACGGGGGCAAGAATGCTCGAATTTGGCCAGAAACAGGATACGGCAAAG
>JBATMT010000275.1:0-8351 GCA_049289975.1 Paracoccaceae bacterium
GCCATCGAGCGTGGGCAGGGGATCAACGGGTTTGCACGGTCAGTGGTTGAGAAGGGAGGGCTCGGGATGCTGCCCGTTTGGGGCGGCTTGATCGCGATGATCGCCTTCATGGCCGAGAATTCATCAGAGAACTGGTCAGCCTTGCATATCGAGAGGACTCTTGGCGGATCGAAGCATGAGGGCAGCTTTGGGCCAGCGGTGCTTGCCTTGACGATGGGTATCGGGCGGACATTCGGCCAAGTGATCGTAGCCCATGTGGATGAAGGCAAGATGATGCGCTGGGGGGCAATCATTGCTGCGATGGGTACGGCAGTTGTCGGACTTGCGCCCACGCCGGCTGTTGCCTACGGCGGGCTGATCATTGCTGGCCTTGGCGGGTCAGTTCTTGCAC
This sequence comes from Paracoccaceae bacterium, assembly GCA_049289975.1. Lineage (GTDB taxonomy): Bacteria > Pseudomonadota > Alphaproteobacteria > Rhodobacterales > Rhodobacteraceae > TMP-24. Next base: position 392 of record JBATMT010000275.1, read on the forward strand.
CAAATGTTTTTGCTGTGGTGGGGCGGCTATCTTCACCGGAAAAGCGAGCGCATGTGATCGCGCGGGCAACAGCACTTGGGTATCTTGGGTATTTCTTCGGCCCCCCGGCTTTGGGTTTCATGTCAGAATTCCTGGGCTTGGCTTATGCATTGGTCGCGATGGCAGCTGTCATCTTGCTGGTGCTGGCGCTTTACCCACGACTGATTGCGACAGGAGAACTGGTCGGTCACAAAACGTGACTGTCCAGTGCTGATCGAGGTAGATACTACTGCCTGGTCAAAGCGCTTTGGAGAAAAGGCATTCAAATGTCGATTGGATATGCTGCTCGGATTTCGCACGCGCCAATGGCCGGGCTGATGGGTGTAGGCGTGTTTTGGGGCGCGTTTGCTGCCTACATTCCGGATTTCAAGCAACGCATCTCGGCGACAGATTCCGAACTGGGCCTGGCGCTTTTAGGTTCGGCGCTGGGCGGTATCGTTGCCATGTACCTCGGACCACGCCTGGCGAAGGTGCTTGGCCCCAAGATGCTGCCAGTCGGCGCATGGCTTTTGGCGCTGGCGTACTTCTATCCGCTACTGGCGGAGTCTGTGCCGACTTTCGCGATTGCATTGTTTGGAATGGGCGCGAGCGTGTCAGTATTGGACGTCGGTTCAAACATGAGGATCAGCGATCTGGAAGAGCGGCACGGTCTTCACTTAATGAACCTCGACCATGCCATGTTTTCCTTCGCCTTTGCCGCCTCGGCGCTTGTGGTCAGTTTGGCGCGGAGGGGAGGATGGCCTCCGGAAACGCTTTTCCCATTCCTGTCAGTTGTCTTGATCGGCCTGAGTTTGCTGATGTTTGAGAGGGAAGGCTGGCATGCAGCGCCTGAAGCGCCGGTGGGCGCTGGATATGGTGGACTATGGGGCGCTGTCCTACCGGTGGGATTTGTGCTGTTTCTGGCGTTCGTATGTGAAAATGCGACGGATAGCTGGTCTGCGCTCCACATCGAACGGACACTGGGTGGTCCGGCGGGAGATGGTGGACTGGGGCCGATGATGCTGGGTCTAACGATGGGGTTCGGGCGGCTGTCGGGACAATTTGCGGCGCAGAGGCTGGGTGAAGCCGGACTGATCTTTTGGTCGGCGGCTGTGGGTGTTGTTGGAGCAGTCGTGATCGCGGCGGCGCCCACGCCCCTTGTTGCGATAGTTGGCGTTGGGCTTCTTGGGTTGGGCGTTGCGGTCACCGTACCTTCAGCGAACTCCATTCTTGGAAAGCTCGTTCGTGCCGATCAACGCGGCTATGCAATCAGCCGGGCCTGGATGATCGGGTTCACAGGCTTCTTCATTGGCCCCACCATCATGGGACAAATCGCGCAGATTTTTGGATTGCGTGCGTCGTTTTTTTGCGTGGCGATCCTGATGGCGCTGATCTTGCCGCTGGTTTGGAGCCTTAAGCGCCACGAGGCTGCTGGCTGACGAGCCCTTAGGTATAGCGGCCTTCAAAGCCTTCTGGGACAAGCAGGTTGTGTCGTCCAAATTCTGTTGCCTTGCGTTCGCCGCAAAGGGCAATGGTGGTGTCCATTTCCTTATGCAGGATTTCGAGGGCCTTGGTCACGCCGGCTTCACCCATTGCTCCGAGTCCATAGATGTAGGAGCGGCCGATGAAGGTACCGTTTGCACCTAGGGCAAGCGCCTTGAGGATGTCCTGTCCCGAGCGGATGCCGCTGTCGAGAAAGATTTCTGTCTGGTCGCCGACGGCTTTCACGATTTCAGGCAACATGCGTATCGAGGAAAGGGCACCGTCCAACTGGCGACCGCCATGGTTGGAGACGAGGATCGCGTCAGCACCGAAGTCGGCAGCGCGGCGGGCGTCGTCGGGATCAAGGATGCCTTTCAGGATCAGCTTGCCGCCCCACTGGTCGCGGATGCGGGCAATCTTGTTCCAGTCCAATTGTGGATCGAATTGCTCGTTAGTCCAGGACATGAGCGATGTGAGATCACCTACACCCTTGGCATGGCCGACGATGTTGCGGAACGTGTGCCGCTTGGTTCCCGCCATGCCGAGACACCAGTGTGGTTTGGTTGCGAGGTTGATCAGGTTCTTGATTGTCAGGCGCGGTGGTGCAGTCAGGTCGTTCTTGAGATCCTTGTGGCGCTGACCGAGGATTTGAAGGTCGAGCGTCAGGACCAACGCCGAACATCCGGCGCGGCGGGCGCGTTCGATGATGTTGTCAACGAATTCCTCGTCCTTCATGACGTAAAGTTGGAACCAGAAAGGCGTGGTCGTGTGTTCGGCGATGTCTTCAATCGAACAGATCGACATGGTAGAGAGAGTGAACGGGACGCCAAATTTTTGGGCGGCACGGGCCGCCTTTATCTCGCCGTCGGGGTGCTGCATGCCGGTCATGCCGACTGGGGCGAGCGCCACGGGCATCGCGACCTTGTGGCCTATCATAGTGCTTTCAGTTGAACGGCCGGTCATGTCGACTGCCACCTTCTGCTTCAATCGGATCTCTGCAAAGTCCGACGTGTTTTCGCGGAAGGTTTGTTCGGTGTAGCTGCCGCTTTCGCAGTAGTCGAAGAACATCTTGGGCGCGCGACGACGATGTAGGCGCTTGAGATCTTCAATGCAGGTGATGACGGACATGGCTATCCTTTGGCAGGGTTACGCGACACGCGCGAACCGGCGGTCGGGGACTATCCAGATGCATGCAACGATGACGGGGAATATCAGCGCCAGCTTTGGCACCCAAAAGGCTATCACCATGGCAGCGAGATAACATAGAAGCGAAATCTTGCCCTTGGTATCCGAACCCAGTGCCTTGGCGAAGTCGGAGTCACGGCCATGTTCCTTGAGAAGTGCGATGACCAGAAGAGTATAGGAAATCGCGCACATACTAAGGTCAAAGGCGTATAGCGCGACGGTCGCGGATGTGAAGTCATTCTCGCCCATGAAACTTGTCGCGAAGGGCATGAGCGACAGCCAGAACAGCAGGTGCAGATTGGCCCACAGAACCCAACCACCTACATGTTTCACGGCATGGAATAGATGATGGTGGTTGTTCCAGTAGATACCGACATTGGCGAAAGACAGCACATAGCAGAGAAAAATCGGCAGCAACGGTCGCAGGACTGAGAAGTCATCGCCGTGAGGAACTTTGAGTTCCAGCACCATGATGGTGATAATGATGGCAATGACGCCGTCGGAAAATGCCTCAATCCGTCCCTTTGTCATGTGATCCCCATGTGCTTTGCCGGACGTTAGCGCCGCCCACACATTGGCGGCAAGAGGTCAGGTGCTGTGGGCGCCGTCGGCAAGGCCCTTGACGAAGGCGAGGATGTCGCTGACCGAGCGTTTTTCTTCGACCATTTTCACGATGGCCGAACCGACTACTGCTCCGTCTGCAACGGACGCGATCGCCTTGGCAGTTTCCGGAGAACGGATGCCGAAGCCGACGATGACCGGGAGGTCAGTTTGCGACTTGATACGGGCGACTTCAGGCGCAACGTCGGACGACTGGGCTGCTGCTGCCCCGGTAATACCGGTTATCGATACATAATAGACGAATCCGGACGTGTTCTGGAGCACTTTCGGCAGGCGCTTGTTGTCCGTCGTAGGCGTTGCAAGGCGGATGAAGTTCAGCCCGGCATCGCGCGCAGGAATGCAAAGCTCAGCATCCTCCTCGGGTGGTAAATCGACGACAATGAGACCATCGACGCCCGCAGCTTTCGCGTCGATCAGAAAGCGGTCTACGCCGCGCGAGTAGATCGGGTTGTAGTAGCCCATCATGACGATCGGTGTAGCGCTGTCGGTTTTGCGGAATTCGACAACCATATCGAGGGTTTTCTGGAGAGTCTGGCCGCCCTCCAGTGCGCGCTGCCCGGCAAGCTGGATGGTTGGGCCATCGGCCATCGGATCAGTGAAAGGCATGCCAAGTTCAATAACATCGACACCGGCGCCGGGAAGGCCCTTCATCAGTTCCAGCGATGTCGTCAGATCTGGGTCGCCCGCCATGATGTAGGCGACGAAAGCCTTGCGGCCTTGGGCGCGAAGGTCGGCGAACTTGTCATCAATCCGGGTCATGGAACTCTCCTGCATCACAAGCGCGTAGTGCAGAAAAGCCCGACGGAAATCAATGGGCCGCAGCTATCTTGCGGCGTCAGGACCCATGATCATCCAGTGCGTTCCAAACTTGTCCTTTACCATGCCAAAGCCTAGCGAAAAGAAGGTGGGGCCATACGGCATAATGACGGTCCCACCGTCTGCCAGTTTGTCGAAAATCTTGCTGCCCTGCGCGGCGTCGGCGACGCTATGGCTGATCGAGACCGCTGCCTGCGGATCGCCCGGCATGTGGTCGGGGAAGTCGCTTGCCATAAGCGTTTGACCACCGACACTGAGGCTGGCGTGCATGACTTTGTCGGAGTGTTCACCCTGCGGCAGGCCAGCGCTCGGCGGCGCATCTCGGTAGCGCATTATTTGCAGGTCTGTTGCGCCAAAGACTTTGGCGTAGACCTGCATGGCGTCAGCGCAGTTTCCTTGAAAGTGGATGTAAGGTGAAAAACTCATTGCCTGTCCTCCAGCTGTGCTGCCAACATCATAGCGCCGCCAGTGGCGGTTGTCTGCGCAGACGGAAACACGAACGGTTGAGGCGCGGGGATTTTGGCGGCATCCTGCACCAAGGAGGACTCGTGATGGCAACGATCCGCTTTACGTCCCATCTTGTCCGGCACCGCCCTGCACCTGCAATTGAGGCTCACGGTGCGACGGTTGCAGAGGTACTCGCGCAAGGGCTGGAGGCAGATGCGCTTCTGAAGAGCTATGTGCTGGATGAGCAGGGCCGAGTCCGCAAGCACGTCAACATCTATCTGGACGGCACACTGATTGCTGACCGGGTCCGGCTTACAGATGCGGTTCTACCGCAGTCGCAGCTTTATGTTCTGCAAGCTTTGTCTGGTGGTTAGGGAGACGATGATGGCGACACTGTGGGTCGGAAGCCGAAAGGGGCTGTTTCACTTTGAGGAGACGGCGGGCAAATGGGCCAGTGGCGGTCCTCCTGCGTTTCTCGCAGCACCAGTGACGGCCATACTGGATGATGCGCGGGACGGCACCTTGTATGTGGCATTGGCGCACGGTCATTTCGGATGCAAGTTTCATCGGTCGGATGACCGGGGCAAAACCTGGTCCGAGTTTCCGGCGCCCGCGTTTCCTGCATCAGATGCTGCGGATGCGCCGTCAGTCGAGATGATCTGGTGTCTGGCACCGGGTGGTGCAGATCAGCGTGGCATTCTATGGGCGGGTACATTGCCAGGTGGGTTGTTCCGGTCAGAAGATCGCGGCGAAAGCTGGCAACTTTGTGAAAGCCTGTGGAACCGGCCTGAACGTCCGCGCTGGTTCGGCGCTGGCTACGACCATCCGGGGATACATTCGATTTTGATTGACCCCCGTGACAGCGCACACATGATCGTCGGAGTGTCGGTCGGTGGGCTTTGGATTACGTTCGACGGCGGCCAAACCTGGGAGTTAGGCGGAAAGGGGTTTGAGGCGGACTACATGCCACCCGATCAGACGGCCGATCTGGTGATGCAGGATCCGCACCTGCTTGCTGCCTCGCCGTCTGACCCTGATAGGATATGGTGCCAGCACCATTGCGGCATTTATGTATCCGATGACGGTGGCCGGACTTTCAGGGAAAGCAAAGGCGTGGTGCCCTCGTCTTTTGGGTTCGGCGTGGCCCCGCACCCGGCGGACTGTGAGCGTGCCTGGTTCGTGCCTGCGCGAAAGGACGAGTATCGGATTCCGGTTGATGGCAAGCTGGTCGTAACCGAGACACGTGACGGCGGACGGAGTTTTATTGCACATCGTGATGGGTTGCCGCAGCAGGATTGCTGGGACTTGATCTATCGTCACGCAATTGTCGTGGATTCAACGGGCAAATGGCTGGGGATTGGCTCGACGACTGGAAACCTATGGATATCTGGAACCGAGGGGCGCAACTGGACACATGTCACTGGCCATCTTCCTCCAATTGCCGCATTAGCCTTTGCGCCCTGAAAGAAGGGGGCTCTGTCCCGCTCGGACGATGTCCGAGCTCCCCGGGATATTTGTGGTCAGGAAATGACTGGTAGTTGCTCATGGTAGGGCAGCTTGCGTGTGAGGGAAACGGCTTCCATATTTGACCAAGCTGCTTTAGACCCGGCGCGTTCAAGGATGGAGGGTCAGATGGGCTTCAAGATGGGAATTGTCGGGCTGCCGAATGTAGGCAAGTCGACGCTGTTCAACGCCCTGACCCGGACGGCGGCCGCACAGGCGGCGAATTTTCCGTTTTGTACGATCGAGCCGAATGTCGGTGAAGTGGCGGTTCCTGATGCGCGGCTGGACAAGCTGGCAGCGATTGCCGGGTCAAAGCAGATCATTCCGACACGCATCACCTTCGTGGATATTGCCGGGCTTGTTCGGGGTGCGTCGAAAGGCGAGGGGCTGGGCAACCAGTTTCTGGCCAACATCCGAGAAGTCGACGCGATTGCACATGTTCTGCGCTGTTTCGAAGATGGCGACATTACCCATGTAGAGGGCCGGATCGATCCTGTGGCCGATGCCGAAACGATCGAGACCGAACTGATGATCGCGGACATGGAGAGTATTGATCGCCGGTTGGCGAACCTGTCGCGCAAGGTGCGCGGCGGTGACAAGGAGTCTCTTGATCAAGAACGTCTTCTTAAGCTTGCGCAGGTCGCATTGAACGAGGGCAAACCGGCGCGGACAGTGAAGGTTGCGGACGAAGATCAGCGTACCTGGGGAATGTTGCAGCTGCTGACATCGAAGCCAGTATTGTTTGTCTGTAACGTGGAGGAAGCATGTGCGGCGTCCGGCAACAGTCAATCAGCCCGCGTTGAGACTATGGCGAAGGCGCAAGGCGCGGCATCGGTGGTGATCTCGGCGCGGATCGAAGAAGAGCTGGCGCAACTGGCTGCCGATGAAGCGTCCATGTTCCTTGAGGAGATGGGGCTGCACGAGGCGGGTCTCGACCGGCTTATCAGGGCGGGCTATGAGCTTCTGGGGCTGCAGACCTATTTCACAGTCGGTCCAAAGGAAGCGCGGGCTTGGACCATCACCAAGGGAACTTTGGCGCCGCAAGCTGCCGGTGTCATTCACGGTGATTTCGAACGCGGGTTCATCCGGTCGGAGACCATTGCTTATGACGACTATGTCGCAGGAAATGGCGAGGCCGGGGCACGCGAAGCCGGCAAGTTCCGGGTTGAAGGCAAAACCTACGAGGTCAAGGATGGCGATGTCCTGCATTTCCTCTTCAATGCGTAACGTCGCCTGAGAAACTTGCACTCATTCAGTGCTTTCGCGATCTTCGCTATTCGACTGTGAATGAAACCACTCTTGTTGTGTTTGCAGGGACAATTGCATTTACAGTCATGAAGTTAGGCAATGCTAAGGTCTAAGGTGACAAGGGTCTGATATCAGCGCTGCTACGGGCGCGGCGGGAAGGATACCGACAAAATATCACCTGGAGTCAGAGAGACGAGCTTCTTCCAAAGCCGCATTGCTGTGCGCCAGCGAGTTTGGTCACAAGGTGCACGCTGATGTGTATGCAAGATCCCATCGTTTCTTGTGTGCACTGCTCCCGGATTTTCATCGAGGTGATGCAAAGCTTTTGGGTTTTCCACTTGCTCCCAACAATTGCTGTCATTAAACGGGTCGGCGGAGTGGTGGCCGAGTGGTCGAAGGCACACCCCTGCTAAGGGTGCAGACGGGGAACCGTCTCGAGGGTTCGAATCCCTTCCACTCCGCCACCCACATAAGTCATTGTTTTTATTGGAGAAAACGTCAATTTTTTTGGCGATATTCTGGCCAATTCTGGTTGAGTTTCCCAACTGAGACTCCCCTTTAACGTCTATAGCCCCGATTTGCGCGGATCGGTCTCTGTGAGCAGCATCCTGCGCTTCGGTTTTTGCGGGGGTAATTTCCC
>JBATMT010000276.1:0-15530 GCA_049289975.1 Paracoccaceae bacterium
GGATCAGGTAATTGCGAAACAGGTCGGGCCGGGTGATCGTGGCGGTGTAGGTGCCGGGAACCGGAACATGGCCAAAGCTCAGGCGACTGTCCGCCGTGGCGTGGCTTGTGGTGGTGATCCGCACCTCCGGGTAGAAAGCGCGGATGCGGGCCGATGGCTTCTTGCCTGCCAGCGTCAGGCTGAAGTGGTCGAACAGAAAGCGCGTTGCCTGCGTATAAAGCGCCTCAAGCCGGGACACGGCTGCCTCGGCGTCGATGAAGCTTTCGCGAGGCGGGCTGTCGGGGGTGAGGATGGCATCGTTAGGTTGCATGTTCATTCAAACAATCCGGTAAGTTGGAACGTGCGCACATCGACCAGTCCGAGGTCGGAAATTCGCAGTTCGGGAATGACGACAAGCGCCAGCAGGGAGTGCTGCATATAGGCGTTGTTGAGGGTGCAACCGCACTCGGCCATCGCCTCGACCATGTGAGTGGCCTTGGCGGCGACTTCGGCAGCGGGGCTGTCTGACATGAGACCAGCGATGGGCAGCGGCACTTGTGCGATCTCGGACCCGTCTTTCCAGACGGTGATGCCGCCGCCGATCTCTTGCAGGCGGTTGGCGGCTGCGGCCATCATCTCGCGGTCCGTGCCGACGATGATCATGTGGTGACTGTCATGCGCCACAGTCGATCCGATGGCCATGCGGCCCTTGTAACCGAAGCCCGAGACGAAGGCGTTGGTGACCTGTCCGGTCTCGCGGTGGCGTTCGACGAGCGCGATCTGGGCCACGTCTTGCGCCGGGTCGGCACTGACAATGCCATCCAGCACCGGCAGGTCGATGGAAAGCGCCTTGGTCGGGGCCTGATTTTCCACCACACCAATCACCCGCGCAGTTACCCTCGTCTTGTCGTCCGGCGCGCGGATCGTGAAGTCTTCCGCGCGCTTGGGTTTGCCCATGCGCACGGTTTCCCGGGCGCTTTGCGGCCAGTCGTAGTGCGGGCAGGTAACAGTGATATGGCCGTTCCGCGCGACGGTCTTGCCGCGCGCAATGACCTCCTCGATCGGCAGGCTCTTCAGGTCGGAGGTCAGGATCAGGTCGGCGCGGCGCCCCGGCGCGATGGAGCCAAGTTCACGCTCCAGTCCGAAATGCGTGGCGGTGTTTATCGTCGCCATCTGGAGCGCGATCAGCGGGTCGCAGCCGCAGGCAATCGCGTGACGCACGACCCGGTTCATGTGGCCTTCGTTGACCAGCGTGCCGGAATGGCAGTCGTCGGTGCACAGGATGAAGCCGCGCGGGTCCAGCCCCTTGTCGGTAACGGCAGTGATCTGGGTTTCGACATCGTACCAGGCCGACCCCAGCCGCATCATCGAGCGCATGCCCTGCCGGACGCGAGCAATGGCGTCGGCCTCGCAGGTGCCTTCATGGTCGTCTGACGGGCCGCCCGCCGCATAGGCAAGAAAGGCACGCCCCAGATCGGGCGAGGCATAGTGACCGCCCACGACTTTGCCTGCTCGCTGGGTCGCGGCGATCTCGGCCAGCATCTGCTGGCTGCCTGCGACCACGCCGGGGAAGTTCATCATCTCGCCAAGCCCGATGATGCCGGGCCAGCGCATGGCCTCTTCCACGTCGTCCGGGCCGATCTCGAACCCAGTCGTTTCAAGACCGGGGGCCGAAGGCGCACAGGACGGCATCTGGGTGAAGATGTTGACGGGTTGCATCAGCGCCTCGTCGTGCATCATGCGGACGCCTTCAAGGCCAAGGACGTTGGCGATCTCGTGCGGGTCGGTGAACATGGTCGTGGTGCCGTGCGGAATGACGGCGGCGGCAAATTCGGCAGGAGTCAGCATGCCGCTTTCGACATGCATGTGACCGTCGCAGAGGCCGGGGATCATGTAGCGACCTGCTGCGTCGATGACCCGGGTGTCGGGGCCGATGGCATAGGACAGGTCGGGCGCGATGGCGGCAAAGCGACCCTCGGCGATGGCGATGTCATGGCGCGGCAGGATTTCGCGGGTGTGGACGTTGACCCATTGGCCGTTGCGGATCACCAGATCGGCCGGTGCGCGGCCTGCGGCAACGGCAACAAGGCGCGGTGCGGCATCGGGCCATGAGGAAAGCGGAGTGATTTGGGTTTTCATGCCAGAATTTGGCAGATGGCCAGATGCAGCGCAAGGTGCGGCTTGGGCGGCAGACTCAGAAAGACCTTCCCGCCAGACGGGAAAGTTCCGGCCTAGCCGTTAAGCCCGAGTTTTGCGAAGCCACGCGCCATCAGCCTGGCGTGCAGCGCCGCCGCTTTGGCGGCAAGCGTCGCATCATGCGGACCGGGTGCCTTTTCCGTGACCGGCTTCAGTTCTTCCGCAACGCCCGCCGTGACGCCGATACGTGCCGCCACCGCCTGCCATACCGCGGGATCGGCGCTAAGCGCCTCATAAGGGACGAAACAGATGTTGCCATGCGCGGCCTCGGCCTCGTCCAGCGCGGAATAGACCGAGATCCACAGTTGCAGCCAGTAGTCCAGCCCGCCCAGGTCTCCCTCGGGCCGTGGCCCGAACAGGAACGGGCGATGGGTTGCGCCGAATTCGTGGTGGCCGAGCCACTTCATGTAATCTTGCGTAAAGGCGTCGGAGTTCAGAAACCGCAGATGCTGGTTGCGCAGGCTTGTCGCATGGTCAAGCGGCAGACGCAGCGGCACCAGAAAATCGGCGTCCGGCATGGCTTTGGCCAAAGCGCCGATCCTGAGGATGTTGTTGTTGTTCTTGGAAACATAGCGGCCCTTGCCGGTCTTGCGCAGCACAAGCCGAGCCAGATCGCGGTAGCCGTCGATCAATTCATCGTCGGGCGCATGCGGCACCAGACCATTCTCGCGGATATAGGTCTTGCCGTCGAAGGTGCGCCAATAGACTTCGTCCAGCGCCTCGGGTGATTGGGTGTCGACCTCGATCCCGTCGCCATGGGCGCGTTCCGCCTTCACGCCGGGCTTGGAGCCTTTCGAGGACAGCTTGGCCCACAGGTTCGGCGCCAGCACGAACGGCATGTCGGCATAAGTCAGCGAGCCGAACTGCCCGGTCTGGTGAATCTCGCGCATCAGGATCGTGGACCCGGCGCGGGCAAGACCGGTCACAAACACATGCTTGCCGCTGTCCTCCGGTGCCGACTTCAGGAACATGCCCTTTTCGATGTCGTTGGTCATTTCGGCCACGGCATTCGAGCCAAGGGCAAGCCGGTGCAGGGTCTGGTCCAACGCGGAATAGCTGTGGCTCGCCCCCGCTGTCGCGGTGCTTTCACCATGACCAGAGCGGTTACGGAGCCAGATATAGCCCAGCGACACGACGCACAGCACGATGATCACCAGCGGGCGCAGCAGTTCTTCGCTCCAGGCCCAGAAGCCGCCCGGATAGATCAGTCCAGCAATCACGATCGGGATAAGGGCCGCGCAAAGCAGCAGGAAGAACGTCACAGATCCCATGCCGATGCGCAGCGCATAGGCGGGCAGGATGCGTTCTTTCCAATGGTCGGAAATCCGCGACGACCGGACGACCTTCATGGCCTTCTGTGCGTTGGCGGAAACTCCGACGATCTTCGCCATGATCGGCAAACGAAGGAAGGCTTCGCTGGCCAACAGTGCCGCGACAACGACCAGACCCCAGAACAGCATTATTTCGTCTTGGTCTTGCTCTCGGTGACGGCCGCTTTCTTGCGACCCTTCATCATGCGTTTGATCGGGTACCAGACCACCGCAAAGATCGCGAGGAAAATCGAACCGATCACGCCCAGAACCGCGCCGATCGCCCCGGCGCCTACGCCCGGACCGATGTAAGCAAGTGCGAGGCCCGGCTGCAACGACAGCACCAGAACGGCAGCAACAAAGGGGAGAAAGTTTTTCCGCATGGTTCTATCCCTGAAAAACGCAATAAGAATATCATGTGTCCGTGCACCCGCAAAGCAGTCGGCGCAAGATGATTCCTGTCGACAGTCGCCCCTGCCAGACTTTTCGTCAACATCACGCCCGGTTTGCATGTGCGTGAGGCGCAACAAATTCGCTTGATCGCCCGCGTTGTGACTTGGCATAGGACAATGGCGCGCAAACCGGATGTAAATGACCATGCCCAAGCCCGTCGTCTCGATCAGCTATTGTACACAATGCAACTGGCTCTTGCGATCCGGCTGGATGGCACAAGAGCTTCTCTCGACCTTCTCCGAGGAACTGGGCGGCGTGACGCTGATCCCCGGCACCGGCGGGATCTTTGAAATCAGTGTCGATGGGGCACTGATCTGGGACCGCAAGCGCGACGGTGGTTTTCCCGATGTGAAGGTTCTCAAGCAGCTGGTGCGTGACCATGTGGCGCCAGAGCGTGACCTTGGCCATGTAGACCGCGCAGTGCCTCAAACCGGCAAGCAGGGCTGAGGCACCCTTGCCCCTTCCATCGCGGCGCGGGATACTGGACAGATGAAACGCACACTCCTGACTTTTGGCCACGGATATTCGGCCACCGCCCTTTCGCACCGGCTTCTGGCTGACGGCTGGCATGTGATCGGCACCACCCGGTCGCCTGAAAAGGCGGCGGTTCTGGAGGCTATGGGTGTCGAGCCCGCCCTCTGGCCCGGAACCGACATGAGCGAGGCCATCGGTCGCGCCACTCATATCCTGCAATCCGTCGGGCCGGACGCATCGGGCGACCCGGTACTGGCCGCATGCGGTGATCAGATCGCCGCAAGGGCATCGCGGCTTGCGTGGTTTGGCTACCTGTCTACCACTGGCGTCTATGGCGACCACAGCGGCGGCTGGGTTGATGAATCCACGCCCCTGACGCCCACCACCCAACGCGGCAGATGGCGGCTTGCGGCCGAGGAGGCCTGGCGAAGACTGTCGGCACAATCGGGCCTGCCACTGCACATCTTCCGCATTGCCGGGATCTACGGGCCGGGGCGCGGGCCGTTCAACAAGGTCCGTGACGGCAGCGCCCAACTGGTCATCAAGCCCGGCCAGTTCATGAGCCGCGTCCATGTCGAAGACATTGCGAATGTACTGGCCGCATCGCTTGCCAACCCCAATCCCGGCGCGGCCTATAATGTATGTGACGATGAACCATCGCCGCCCGAAGATGTCTTGACGTACGCGGCGCGGCTTCTCGGGCTGCCCACTCCTCCTGCAGTCGATTTCGAAACGGCTGACATGACGCCGATGGCGCGCAGCTTCTATGCGGAATCGAAACGCGTGCGGAATGACCGTATCGTCCGCGACCTTGGCGTGCGCCTTGCCTATCCGTCCTACCGTGAAGGTCTGACGGCTCTGCTCGCCTCGGCGAAAGACGCCTGACCACCCGCATTCTCCGACAGGAAATACCCCGGGGAATCACCGCCACCCGGCGGCGATGGGGCAGAGCCCCTTAAGCCAACCTCAAAACTGCCGCCCCGGCAGCGATGATCAGCACGGCAACGATCCTCCGCCAGCCCACCGTCTCCTTCAGGACCAGAGCCGAAATCCCGGTCGCAAACAGGATCGAGGTTTCACGCAGCGCCGCCACCATCGCCACCGGGGCCATGGTCATGGCCCACAGCGCAACGCCGTAGGAAATCATCGTACCCAGCCCGCCGATCACGCCATCCCGCCAACGTGCGAAAGTCTGCCTTATCAGCCCCGGCCCACGCAGCCAGACGGCCCATGCCACGACAGGCGGCGCGGTCAGCAGGAATATCCACAGCGTATAGCCGGCCGCTGCGTCTGACTTGCGCACTCCCAGCCCATCGGACAGCGTATAGGCCGCAATTACGCAGGCGTTCAGCAAGGCAAAGCCCAGCCCAGCCCGTGACCCGCCGCCATGGCCAAACGCTGCCATGCTCAGGATGCCGAGCGAGATCAGCCCGACGCCGATCCAACCGCCCAGCGGCATAATCTCGGCAAAGAGCCAGCCCGAGATCAGGGCGACGATCATTGGCGCGCCGCCGCGCATGATCGGATAGGCCTGGCTCATGTCGGCACGTCCATAGGCGGCGGCGACCAGCGAGTAATAAACGGTTTGCAGGCAAACAGAGATGCCGATGAACGGCCAGCTTGCGGGGGCGGGCTGCTGAACGAAGGGCAGGATAGCCGCTGCGATCACCGCTGCCGCAATGCAGATCGCCACAGCGGTCACGAGTTTGTCGCCCGCGCCCTTGACGATGGCGTTCCAGCTTGCATGCAGCGCCGCTGCGACGAGGACGAAAAGAAAGACTGTGGCGGTCACGCTGCACCCGGCTGTTCGTGCGGCCAGACAGACGGGTTGGTAGCCGGGAAGTCAAGGAAGCGCAGAAATTTTGCCAGCACCCCCCTTGAAGCTCACGAGGTCGTGACCCACCTGATGCAAGCGGGCCGGGCCCCTCTGACGATCGTTGATCGTGATGTCGGACCGCATCGACTGTGTTCGATGTCAGCCCGGCACTGCCTGCCCGATATCCGGCCACAGTCTCACCTTGAAACAGTGAGGTCTGTTATGGAATTTCTACTTTCTGCCTTCATGGGCACACCCGTCTGGATGTGGCTCACGTTCATCACCATCGTTCTGGCGCTTCTCGCTTTTGATCTGGGATTCCTGCATGGCGGCGGCAATGGCGCCGGTCACGAAATCTCGGTCCGCGAAAGCCTCAAGCTTTCGTCGCTCTACATCGCGCTGGGCCTTGGCTTCGGTGGCTTCGTCTGGTGGCAATTCGGCGGCCAGTCCGCAGCCGAATACCTGACCGCCTTCGTGGTCGAAAAGAGCCTCGCACTCGACAATATCTTCGTGATTGCGCTGATCTTCTCGTTCTTTGCGATCCCGCGCGCCTATCAGCACCGGGTGCTGTTCTGGGGCATCCTTGGCGTGATTGTGCTGCGCGCGATCATGATCGGCCTCGGCGCGACGCTGGTCGCTCAATACCACTGGGTTCTCTACATCTTCGCGGCGTTCCTCGTGCTGACCGGCCTGAAGATGCTGTTCATGGTCGAGAAGGAAACCCATCTCGAGGATAACCCGCTTCTCAAGTTCATGCGCCGCCGCTTCCGGGTGACCGACAAGTTGCATGGGGATGCCTTCCTCGTCCGGCAGGCCGACCCCAAGACTGGCAAGATGGCAACGTTCCTGACGCCACTTCTCTTGGCGCTGGTGCTGATCGAGGTGGCTGACATCATCTTTGCCGTCGACTCGGTGACTGCGGTCTTTGCGATCACCACTGACCCCTACATCGTCTACACTTCGAACATCTTTGCGATCCTTGGCCTGCGCGCGCTTTACTTCGCTCTGGCGGCGATCTTGCACCGCTTTGCCTATCTGAAGCAGGCTCTGGCTGTGCTGCTGGTTTTCATCGGCTCGAAGATCTTTATCGCCGATGCGCTTGACTGGCAGAAGTTCCCGGCGAGCTGGTCGCTGGGTATCACTTTCGTGATCCTTGCGTCGGGTGTGCTGTTTTCGCTGTGGAAAACCCGCAACGAGGTGAAAACCGCGTGATCGCTTGAAGCATTTGGTTGCGGAGCTATTCTGAGCGCCCATATCCCGCCAGCATCACTGGCACCTGAGGGAGACGAAGCGCATGAGCACCGCAACCAAGACCTATGCCAAGACGCCCGAAGCCGTGGCGAGGCTGACGCAGGAACAGTTCCGCGTCACCCAGACTGACGGCACCGAGCGGCCCTTCACCGGCGAATACTGGGACTATGACGAGCCGGGCCTTTACGTTGATGTCGTGTCGGGCGAACCGCTGTTTACGTCCGACGACAAGTTCGACAGCCACTGCGGCTGGCCGAGCTTTACCAAGCCCGCCGTCGATGAGCATGTGAACGAGCTTCGCGACATGTCGCTGGGCATGGTCCGAACCGAAGTCCGTTCTGCCCATGGTGACAGCCACCTTGGCCATGTGTTCAACGACGGTCCGCGCGACAAGGGCGGGCTGCGTTACTGCATCAACTCGGCCTCGCTGCGCTTCATCCCGCTCGATCATCTCGAGGTCGAAGGTTACGGCGACTTTGTTGGAAAGATTGGTTTGAAGGACAAATGATGACGCAAGAAACGGCAATTCTGGCTGGCGGCTGCTTCTGGGGAATGCAGGATCTGATCCGGCGCATTCCGGGGGTGATCAGCACGCGGGTTGGCTACACGGGCGGCGATCTGGCCAACCCGACCTATCGCAACCACGGAACCCATGCGGAGGGGATCGAGGTGATATTCGATCCCGCACGATACAGCTATCGGCAGCTTCTGGAGTTCTTCTTCCAGATTCACGATCCGACGACGCTGAACCGGCAGGGCAATGACCTTGGTCTGTCCTATCGGTCGGGTATCTACACCCTGTCGGACGCACAGCATGACGAGGCGTTGCGCACCATCGCCGACGTCAACGCATCGGGGCTTTGGCCCGGCAAGGTCGTGACGGAAGTGAAACCCGCGGGGCAATTCTGGGAGGCCGAGCCGGTGCATCAGGACTATCTGGAGCGGATTCCTAACGGCTATACCTGCCACTTCGTGCGGCCCGGCTGGCGTCTGCCCCGCACCGCCGCTTAGATCTTCACCAAGAGAGCGCCGCCTTTGCCGGGTGCAGGGGCGGCGCTCTGCTATTCAGCCTCTCGCTTCTGCCTTACGCTGGCCAGACGGGTTGCACGCAGGGCGGACAGATCGAATGACCAATCAGAGCACCGACGCTACCCAGTCTGACGACGAGCCGGACGACGATCTTGTGGAAGACGAGATCGGAGAGGAGTCGGGCGAGACTGACGCGGCCGATACTGTCGAAGACATGGGGGACAGCGCAGAGCGTCCGCCTGGAAAGTTCCGCAGGCGGCGGCGCAAGAAGAAGCCACGCCTGCGGCTGTCGGACCTTTTGAACAAGATCGTCAACGACGAGTCGCGCCCGGCCATCACCATTGGCGATCTGTTGCGCGAAATGGACGGCCGCGCCTTTGGCGCGCTGATGCTTATTTTCGCTTTCCCGAACGTGTTGCCCGCTCCGCCGGGATTGGCAGCCTTTCTGGGCCTGCCGTTGATTTATTTGTCGTCGCAGTTGATGCTGGGCCGGATGCCGTGGCTGCCACCCTTCATCGACAATCGCTCGCTGACGCGCGAGAACTTCAAGTCGCTCATCGACCGGGCCAACCCGGTCCTGAAACGCGCCGAGAAACTCATGCGGCAAAGGTTGAGTTTTCTGACTGCGCCCGTCTCTGAAAAGCTGCTTGGCGGGCTGTGCCTTCTGCTGTCGCTGGTGCTGATCCTGCCGATCCCCTTTGGCAACATGCTGCCCGCGCTGGCGATCTGCGTACTGGCGCTGGGCTTTCTGGAGCGTGACGGCGTGTGGATTCTGGCCGGTCTGGCGGTGTCGGCCATTGCCTTCGTCTGGGTCGGCGGCCTGGCCTATGCCCTGATCAAGTCGACGCTGTTCCTGGTGTTGAACGCGTTTTGATCCAGCCTAGCGGTTGAGAATCCGTACGATGTCCCCAAAGCCGCGCGCTTTGGCCAGTTGCAGCGGCGTCATGCCATTGCGGTCGGTGATCGAGACGTCGGCCCCGGCCTCGACCAGCGCCTTTACAGTCGCCACATGGCGCGGCCCGCCGTCGCCCAACACGATGGCCTCGATCAGCGCGGTCCAGCCAAGATTATTGATGTGATCAAGCGGAGCGCCCGCCTTGATAAGTCGCCGTACCACTTCGTCATTGCCCAACTCCGAGGCAGCAATCAATGCGGTTCCGTCCCAGTTGGTGTGGATGAGGTTTGGCCTGTTGCCAAGCGACAGGGCCAGCGACATGAATTCGGCATCATCGGCCACGGCGGCAATCGTCACGGCATCATAGCCGATTTCGTCTTGAGCGTTCGGGTCCGCCCCTGCTGCGACCAGTGCCTTGAAGGCCAATTCCTGGGAGGCGAAGGCCGCGACCAAAGCTGGCGTCCGCCCATGCGCGTCTCTGGCGTTCAGATCAGCGCCTCCGCCGGCCAGCCGCTCGATTGACGCGGCATCGCCGTCGTAAGCGGCTTTGAACAAGCCGTCATAGGCAGAAACTTCCGCGGTTGATGGCGGGGTCTGGGCAAAGGCCAGAGATGGAAGCAGACAAAGAAGCAGGACAAGTTTGCGCATTGGCCGACAATCCCAGAGGCGTGGCTCGCGGACAAGCCACGAGCGGTGTACCTCACGTAATTGTCAGGCGCGCAACCCCACCCGCGCCACGCCCAGAACCTCGAGCACCTTTGCTTCGATCTGCGGGGCGTTCATGCCTGCGACAGCGTACATATCCTCGGGCGAAGACTGGTCGATGAACGTGTCGGGCAGGACCATCGAGCGGAACTTCAGGCCACGGTCAAACACCCCCGCCTCGGCGAGGCATTGCGCGACGTGGCTGCCAAAGCCGCCGATCGCGCCTTCCTCGACGGTGATCAGCGCCTCGTGTTCCGCCGCCAGACGCAGGACCAGATCGCGGTCGAGCGGTTTGGAGAAACGTGCATCGGCCACCGTTGGTGCAAGGCCACGGGCGGCGAGGCTTTCGCGGGCCTTCATCACCTCGGACAGGCGTGTCCCGAACGACAGGATCGCGACGCGACCGCCTTCGGCGATGATCCGGCCCTTGCCAATCTCCAGCGGTTGCCCACGCTCGGGCATCTCGACACCCACGCCATCGCCGCGCGGGAAACGGAAAGCCGATGGGCGATCGTCAAGCGCCGCCGCCGTGGCGACCATGTGAACCAGTTCTGCCTCGTCCGCTGCTGCCATGACCACGAAGCCCGGCAGGTTCGACAGGAAGGCGACGTCAAAAGCACCGGCATGTGTCGCGCCGTCAGCTCCGACCAGCCCGGCGCGGTCGATGGCAAAGCGTACCGGCAGGCGCTGGATCGCGACATCATGCACGACCTGATCGTAGCCGCGTTGCAGGAACGTCGAATAAAGCGTGCAGAACGGCTTCATTCCCGCCGCCGCCAGACCCGCCGAGAAGGTCACGGCGTGCTGTTCGGCAATCCCCACGTCAAAGCAGCGGCGCGGAAACTTCTCGGCAAAGAGGTTCAGCCCGGTCCCGTCTGGCATGGCCGCGGTGATCGCCACGATCTTGTCGTCACGGGTGGCTTCCTTGATCAGGCTCTGGGCAAAGACCTTGGTGAAGGACGGCGCGTTGGAGGGTGCCTTTTTCTGCTCGCCTGTCACCACGTCGAACTTCGCCGTCGCATGGCCCTTGTCGGGTGACCGTTCGGCAGGAGCGTAGCCCTTGCCCTTCTTGGTCAGCACATGGATCAGCATCGGTCCGGTCGCCCGCGCCTTGACTGTGCGCAGGACCGACAGAAGCGCCTCCATGTCATGCCCATCGATTGGCCCCACATAGGAAAAGCCCAGTTCCTCGAACAGGGTGCCGCCCACGGCCATGCCCTTGAGCATTTCCTTGGCGCGCCGCGCGCCTTCCTGGAAAGGCGGTGGCAACAGGCTGACCGCGCCCTTGGCAGCGGCTTTCAGTTCCTGAAACGGACCTTCGGTGTAAAGCCGGGTCAGATAGGCCGACATCGCTCCCACTGGCGGCGCGATCGACATTTCATTGTCGTTGAGGATGACGAACAGCCGCTTTTTCAGGTGGCCCGCATTGTTCATCGCCTCGTAGGCCATGCCCGCGCTCATCGAGCCATCACCGATCACCGCAATTGCGTCGCCGGTTTCGGCCCCCAGGTCGCGCGCCACAGCAAACCCAAGCGCCGCCGAGATCGAGGTGGACGAGTGGGCCGCCCCGAACGGGTCATACGAGCTTTCGGACCGTTTGGTGAAGCCTGACAGCCCGTCCTTCATCCGCAGGGTGCGAATACGGTCGCGCCGCCCGGTCAGGATCTTGTGCGGATAACACTGGTGCCCCACGTCCCAGATCAGCTTGTCGCGCGGCGTGTCGAACACCGCATGAATAGCCACGGTCAGCTCGACAACGCCAAGGCCCGCGCCAAGGTGGCCGCCCGTCACCGAAACCGCGCTGATCGTCTCGGCACGCAGCTCATCAGCGAGCGTCGCAAGCTCGCGGTCGCTCAGGCTCTTGAGGTCTGACGGGACCGTCACGCGGTCGAGGGTCGGGGTCTGCGGTCGGTCGCTCATCACTGTCTTTCGGGCTCACATGTCGCGGGCAATAACGAAGCGCGCGGCTTGTCTCAAGCTGTCAGCGGCCTTTCCGTAGGGGGAAAGTGCCGCTTCTGCCTGTAAAACCAGATCATGCGCCCGTTTCCGAGCCCCGTCGAGACCAAGGAGCGAGACGAACGTGGCCTTTCCGGCATGCGCATCCTTGCGGAGCTTCTTGCCGGCCTTCTCGGCATCGCCTGTCACATCAAGGATGTCGTCGGCGATCTGGAACGCAAGCCCCAACGCCTTGGCATAGGCGGCAAGGGCGCTTCGGTCGGCCCCGGCCAGAATGGCCCCGGCTTCTGCCGCGAACGAGATCAGTGCGCCCGTCTTGCCAGCCTGCAGGTGGGTGATTTCGTCCAGCGAAAGCGGCGTCGGGGCAGTCTCGGCGGCAATGTCCAGCGCCTGACCAAGGACCATGCCCTCTGCTCCCGATGCCCTGGCAAGTGCCGCGACCAGCGCAATGCGGCAGTCGGCCGGGCCAAGCGACGGATCGCAGCACAGTTCGAACGCAAGCGTCTGCAGGGCGTCACCCGCCAGCACTGCTGTCGCCTCATCCCATTTCACATGGATCGTCGGCTGGCCCCGGCGCAGGTCGTCATCATCCATGCAGGGCAGATCGTCATGGACAAGGCTGTAGGCATGCAGCGCTTCGACGGCGGCGGCGGCAGAGATGGCGTTTCCTTGGGCAATGCCATGAAGGGCGGCGCTTTCCAGAACCAGAAAGGCACGAAGCCGTTTGCCGCCCTGCAAGGTGTAGCGCATGGCGTCCACCACCGGCACATCAGCCCTGTCCCTCAGTGCGACATCAAGCGCCTGCTGCACGGCAGTCTGGGCGGCCTTCAGCCGTTCGGGAAACATCTCACAGACCTTCAACCTTGGTCGTGCCGGTCGGTACGCCCGCAGCGTTCAGGGTAATCTTTTCGACACGCTCTTCAGCCGCCTTCAGCTTGGCTTCGCAATGTGCCTTCAGTGCCGCACCGCGTTCATAAAGCGCAATCGACTTTTCGAGTTCGACATTGCCCGATTCCAGATCGCGCACGACCTTTTCCAGCTCGGCCATCGCCGCTTCAAAGGTCATCGCTGCAATATCGCTCATTCGCCCCGCTCCATCAGTACCCGGACATGCGCGGCAACCGAGGCCGCGAGTGCATCAAGATCATAGCCACCCTCAAGCGCCGATACCACCCGCCCGCCACAGCAATCGTCGGCCAGATCGCAGATTGCATGGGTGATCCACGCGAAATCCGCCTCGGTCCAGTTCAGTTGCGCCAGCGGGTCGGCGCGGTGCGCGTCGAAGCCCGCGCTAAGGATGATCAGCTCGGGCTGGTGCGCGGCGACCTTCGCAAGCGCATCCTGCCAGATGCGCCGCATATGCTGGCCGTCCGATCCGGGCGGCAGCGGCAGGTTCAGGATCTGGTCGTGTGCACCCTTTTCGCTGGCGTGCCCGGTGCCGGGCCAAAGTGGCATCTGATGCGACGAGACGAACATGGCGCGTGGCTCGTTCCACAGCAGGTCTTGCGTGCCGTTGCCGTGGTGTACGTCGAAATCAAGCACGGCGACCCGCGACAGTCCGTGATGGTCCAGCGCGCGTTGCGAGGCAATGGCGACAGTACCGAACAGGCAAAAGCCCATCGGCTTGTCCCGCTCCGCATGGTGTCCCGGCGGACGCATGGCGACAAAGGCATTCTTCGCCTCGCCCGCCAGAACAGCATCTAGGGCGGCATTGGTTCCGCCCACCGCGCGCATGGCTGCTTCGTAAGTCTCGGGCACCATCCACGTGTCGGCATCCAGTTGCGCAAAGCCCTTGGCAGGACGCGCGGCCTTGATCTGATCCAGGTAAGCGGGTTGGTGGACGCGCAGCACCTCTGCCTCGTCTGCCATTGGGGCGACACGGCGGTCCAGCCCGTCGAACGCAGGATCGCGGAGCGCGGCATAGATATGCTCAAGCCGCGCAACCTGTTCAGGGTGACCGGGGGGCGTGACATGGGCGAGGCCCGACTCGTGCGTGAAATAAAGCGTTGTCATGGTCTCACCCTTGCCGATCGGCCCGCATCAGGGGCGCAGGTGTTGCGCAGGAATTTCGCAGATGGCCCGCATCAGTCCGGTGCCAGCATGTAGCCCGAACCGCGCACCGTCTGAAGGTAGCGCGGTTGTTTCGGATCGGCCTCGAACTTGCGGCGCAGACGGGTGATCTGCACGTCTACGGCGCGCTCTTGCGCCTGACCGCCGCCGCGTCCCAGATCCTCGACCAGTTGCGCGCGGGTGACGGGCTCGTCAGGTTTCGCGGCCAGCAGGCGCATCAGCGCCGCCTCGGTCGCGGTCAGCCGCACCAGATCGCTGCCTTGCCACATCTCGCCACGGTCCACGTCATAGCGTACCGGTCCAAGCTGGAGCGTCTTTGGAATCTTGGTGACAACCGGCGTCGGCGTCCGCCGCAAGATCGCATTGATCCGCAACAGCAGTTCCTTCGGCTCGAACGGTTTCGCCAGATAGTCGTCGGCCCCCGCTTCCAGACCGGCAATACGGTCTGATGTCTCGCCCTTGGCGGTCAGCAGCAGGATCGGTGTGCTGAGTTTGGCGCGCAGGTCGCGGGTCAGCGACACGCCATCTTCGCCCGGCATCATCACGTCGAGCACGATCAGGTCGAACTCCAACCCGGTCAGCAGACGACGCGCCTGAGCGGCATCGCGGGCCGCTGTCACCAGAAAGCCGCTACGGATCAGGAACTTCTGCAAAAGTCCGCGGATGCGCTCATCGTCATCCACGATCAACAGGTGTAATTCGGGCGCGGCGGTCATGCCGACATGTCCTTCATGGAATTGTAAAAATTGCGCAGGTCCGGGTCCATCATTGCCTCAAGAACCTGCCGGAAGCCAGCCACTGCAGTCGGCCCGGCTGAACGATAGGCGGCCCGCATCCGGGTACGCTGGGCCTCGCTCAACTCGCGCTCAAGCGCCGCGCCCTTGTCGGTCAGGAACAGGTGCCTCTCGCGCTTGTCCTTGCGGCCTACGCGGCTGTCAACCAAACCGTCCTCGACCAATGTGCGCAGCACGCGGTTCAGAGACTGTTTGGTAACGCCCAGCATCGACAGCAGCATGTTCACCGTCAGCCCCGGCTGGCGGTTGATGAAGTGGATCGCCCGGTGATGGGCGCGGCCATATTCGTAGTTCTCGAGGATGCGATCAGGGTCCGCGGTAAAGGCGCGATAGGCGAAAAACATCGCCTCGATCCCCTTGCGCAGTTGCTCGTCCGTCAGGAACAGCAGGTTCTCGCCGCCTGTCTTTGTTCCACCGCCCGTATCCGACATGCCCGACCTCAAATTCCCGTGTCTCAGCGATCACGACATTATGTCAGCCATGTTGACTTTCCAAGAATCAATTGCTAGCGAAAGCCACAAACTGCGCAACTTTATGTCCGAGACGGACTTAATTGGCGCAATAATCGGAAAAGTTCTGTTGGAGGGCATGATGGCCGGTTC
>JBATMT010000277.1:0-2644 GCA_049289975.1 Paracoccaceae bacterium
CCCCAACACCGACCCCAGACCCAGCCGCACCGCCAAAGGCACCACCAGAACGGCGGCACCCAGGTAGATCGAGGCTTGCAGCAGAAAACTTTCCATCAAATCTCCTTACGTCGGCAGCGGTGCATCCGCCTTGAATTGGTCCATCACGATCTGGCTTTGCACCCTCGAAACGGCAGGATGCGCCAGAAGAACCTGATGGATAAGGCGGTTCAATGCGCTCAGGTTCTCACAATAAACGCGCAGAAGGTAGTCCGCTTCGCCCGTCAGTGTCCATGCGCTGACAATTTCCGGCTGTAAACCTATCAGGCGGGCAAAGGCAGCCGTTGTTTCCGCCCCATGCCGGGTCATCTGGACCTGCACGAAGGCCTGCACCGCCAACCCCAGTCGCGACGGGTCCAGGCGCGCCGCATAGGACGTAATCAGCCCTTCGCCCTCCAGCCTCTGGCGTCGGCGTCCGGCCTGACTTGCCGACAGGTTCAACTCGTCTCCCAACTCCTGCGCGGTCAGATGGGCATTGCGCTGCAACAGCGCCAGAAGGCGCTTGTCGAGGTCGTCAAGGTCTATGCGGGTTTCATGCATGGTTTCAGCTCTTATCGCATGTCTCTCGCATTCTATCATGAAATCTATGTGAATACGCGCAAACTCCGCATGAATTTTGCGGCAGAATGAAATTCAGCGCGTACAGGAGAAACAAGCATGGGACCGTTCCCGCACACTGCCCCGAAATCAGTCATTTCCGCTGCCAATCCCGCAGGCACCGACGGGTTCGAGTTCGTCGAATTCGCCCATCCTCAGCCCGACGACCTTCGCGCGCTGTTCGCTCGAATGGGCTATCAGTTGACCGCCCGCCACAAGACCAAGGCCATCGAGCTTTGGCAGCAAGGCGACATAACCTACATTCTTAACGCCGAGCCCGGCAGCCACGCGATGCGCTTCGTCGAAGAGCACGGCCCCTGCGCCCCCTCGATGGGCTGGCGCGTTGTCGATGCAGCTCATGCCTACTCCCATGCCGTTGCCAAGGGCGCGACGCCCTATGACGGCACTGACAAGACGCTCGATGTTCCCGCCATCGTCGGAATCGGCGGCTCGCTGATCTATTTCGTCGACAAGTACGGCACGGAAAATCCATACGACGCAGAGTTTGACTGGCTGATGCAGTCCAAACCCGCTGGGGTTGGCTTCTTCTACCTCGATCACCTGACCCACAATGTCCACAAAGGCAACATGGACGTCTGGTTCAATTTCTACGGCGATATCTTTGGCTTCAAGCAGATCCGCTTCTTTGACATCGAGGGCAAGTTCACAGGCCTTCACAGCCGCGCGCTGACCTCGCCTTGCGCCCGCATCCATATCCCGATCAACGAAGATCGTGGCGAGACTGGCCAGATTGTCGAGTATCTCAAGCGCTACAAGGGGGAAGGCATCCAGCACATCGCAGTCGGGTCGGACGACATCTACTCGGCGACAGATGCAATCTACGACCGTGGCCTGCGGTTCATGCCGAAGCCGCCGATGAGCTACTATGAACTCAGCCGCACCCGTGTGATCGACCATGAAGAACCGCTGGACAAGCTCGAAAAGCACGGGATCTTGATCGACGGCGAGGGCGTGGTGGACGGCGGCGAGACTCGCATTCTGCTGCAAATCTTCTCGAAGACCGTCATCGGTCCGATCTTCTTTGAATTCATTCAGCGCAAGGGTGACGATGGGTTTGGTGAGGGCAACTTCAAGGCGCTCTTCGAATCCATCGAACAAGATCAGATCGCACGCGGAGTTCTAAAGGCCGTCTAAGCGGCGATCCAGCAGGGGGAAGGAAGGGCGCGTATCGAGGAGGGTGCGCGCCCTTTTTCTGTCAGCTGTCGCGAATCATCTTTAGGACGTAGGTACGGCCCTTCTTGACGTAACTCAGCTCATTGTCGCCAATCGCAGCAACACGTCCCCCGTCAAGCCTGTCGCCCACCTGAACCTTGACCAGGCGTCCCGTCGGCATCCGCACGAGCGCCCGGCGATTCGACGATGACCCAAAGACGCCGATCAGGTTGATGTCGCCCAAATCAAGTGCATTGGCGATGGTCGCCTTTTTCGCGACAGTACGGGTCGTCGGCATGTTCGGCACGCCGTCGCTGTTCAGTTCGGGCTCTTCAACATCAGCAGTCGGATCGGGGGCGGGTTCTGCCTGTGGCTGAGCCTGAGGTTGCGGTTCGGGTGCGGGCTCTGGCGTCGTCTGCGCCTCGGCCAGAGCCGCCTCTACAGCGGAAGCCTGCACTGTGCTTGCTGCTGCCTTGGCCGCAGCGGCCGCCGCTGCGACCTTGACAATGGCCGCAGGGCGCAAGGCAGGTTGACGCGAACTGGCCACAGCCAGTTTTGATGCATTGCTCAGGCCGGTTGCCAGCGCTTCTGCTTCGGCCTTGGCCGCCGCTGCCGCCGCGGACGCAACTGCATCGGCATTCGCCCTGGCGGCTTCCGCCGCCGCCGTCACTTTTGCGGGGCGCACCTTCGGGCTCACACCGGCGTGGCGAGGGTCAACCGGTGGTGCCAGGGGCCCAAGAGCCGCAGTCGTCGTCGTCGCTGCCGCATCTGGCGTCACGGCGCCGTTCGTGGCCGGGTCCGCAACCTGCGGCGTGGTCGGTGGCACAACTGGCAC
>JBATMT010000278.1:0-10115 GCA_049289975.1 Paracoccaceae bacterium
ACTGCGGATACCTTGCGCAAGACGGCGTTGACGAGGCCGGTGAAGCCTTCGGTGTTGCGTCCGGCGCGGCGGGTGATCTCGACCGCCTCGTGCACGACGCCATGCGCGGCAGCGCCTTCTGACAGCAGTTCCGCCGTGGCAACACGCAGGATGGCGCGCACGAATGACGGCGGTTCGCGGCGAACGAAAGGCTTCAGCACCGCATCTACAGGACCAAGACGGCGCAGGGTCAGGAGCGTCAGCCGTTGGGCGCGAGCGCGGTCGCCGGGTGCCAGCGCATGGAGCGCGCCACGGGCGATCTGGTCGGAGAGGGGCTGGCCCTCCTCGGTCACGCCGTGAAGAAGCCGTGCCGCCGCTGCCCTTGCGCTGGTCGCATCTGCCATCGGTCTGCCCCGTCTCTTTCCTGCGTTCGTGATCGCGCCTATAACAGTCGTGCCTGCCGCACAAGAATAGCCGCACGGGGAACCTGATGACCGACTCTGCCCGAACCGACCTGCCTCCTGCCGCACAACGCGCTTTGGCTGAAGCCGAGGAGCGGCGCAAACTGGCGGAAGGCAAGTCTTTGCCGCCCGAACTTGGCGGACGTGACGGGCTGGAACCGGTGCGCTATGGCGACTGGGAGAAGAAGGGCCTTGCCATCGACTTCTGACATCAGCCGGATGCCTGCCGCTTGTCGCCGACGGGTAGAAAAGCTCCCAAGAAATCCCTGACCCGCGCATTCGTCAGGCGGAAAAGGAAATGACTGCCTCTAACCGCCAAGCTTACCCTGTTGCCACGGGACAGTATCAACGCGAGAAACAGAGGCCAGCACGCATGCAGCGTGAGAAGCTTACATGCCTGAAAAAAGGGAGGGACCAGACCCTTTCTGCGCCCTGCTAGAGGCCAAGCACATCCATCATGTCATATTCGCCGGGCTTCTGGTCCTGACCCCAGACCGCGGCGCGGAGTGCGCCGCGCGCAAAGATCGTGCGGTCGGTCGCAATGTGTCGCAGCACGATACGCTCGCCATTTGCCGCGAAGATCACGTCATGCTCACCCACAATGTCGCCGCCCCGGACCGAGGAAAAGCCGATGTTGCCCTTGCTGCGCGCGCCGGTGATGCCATCGCGGCCACTGTCTTTGTGGCCGTCAAGGCTGATGCCGCGCCCTTCGGCTGCGGCTTCGCCCAGCATGAGTGCGGTGCCCGAGGGGGCATCGACCTTCATGCGGTGGTGCGCCTCGACAATCTCGATGTCCCAGTCGTCATCCAGTGCGGCGGCGACCCTTTGGGTGAGCCGGGTCAGGAGATTGACGCCAAGGCTCATGTTGCCGGCGCGGATGATGACGGCGTGGCGGGCGGCGGCCTTGAGGCGCTTGAGGTGCTCATCTTCCAGCCCGGTGGTGCCGATGACATGCACTGCGCGCGCCTGTGCCGCGAGGTCGGCAAAGTTGACGGTGGCGGCGGGAGAGGTGAAATCGATGACGGCTTGCGCCTTGGCGAACGCTTCCAGCGGATCGTCGGTGACGCTGACGCCGAGCGCCGTACCGCCCATCGCTTCGCCAAGATCGCGCCCGGCCCAGTCGTGGCCCGAGCGTTCGACCGCGCCAACGAGCCTGACTTTGTCGGATGAGAGGATGGTCTTGACCAGCATCTGGCCCATCCGCCCCGAAACTCCGGTGATGACGATGCCCGGCAGGGCTGTGGCCGTGGTCATGGCGCGCTCCAACTTGTGATCGGTTTTCTTTAGAGCCAGATGCGGCTGGATGGAAGCGTCGGGTGGATTTGGAGGCGTGCCGCTCCTTTGGATGTGATGGAATGTGCCGCCAAAGCCCCGTTGCGGGTTTGTCCCGCTTAGCCTACATGGGAACTCATGTCTCAGAACCGCTTTTCCTCGGGCACCGGCCCATCTCAGCGCCAGCTTCGCGTCGGCGAATTGCTGCGGCGTACCCTGTCGGAGGTGCTGTCGCGTGGCGAAGTGCATGATCCCGAACTGAACCGCATGTCGATCACCGTGGGCGAAGTCCGGGTTTCGGGCGATCTTCGGGTGGCGACGGCTTATGTGCTGCCTTTGGGTGGACAGGGCGCCAAGGAGGCTTTGGCGGCGCTGAACCGTAACAAGGGCGAGCTGCGCCATCAAGTCGTCAAGGGCATGACGCTGAAGTTCGCGCCCGAGTTGCGCTTCATGATCGACGAGACATTTGACCGGATGGACCAGACCCGCCGGATGTTTGCCGATGAACGGGTGCAACGTGATATTGCACGGCCCGCGGATGACGAAGATGATCGCGATCTGGCCTAAGGCTTTTTCCGTACTGCTGCTGCTTGCCGCCCCTGCCGTTGCCGGGTCGTGCCGCGACATGGAATTTGAGGGGCAGAGCTATACGGTCTGCGAGGCAGCGGCCGATGCGGATGTGCGGCTGTTCCTTGATGGTGAGGATGGCGCGGATCTAGGGACATTTCAGGCGGTTGACGGGCTGCTTGCCACCGAAGGGCGCAAGCTTGGCTTTGCGATGAATGCAGGGATGTATCATCCCGACCGCAAGCCTGTCGGGCTGTATGTCGAGAATGGTGAACAAAAGGCCGACCTGCAAAAGCGGGCCGGTCCGGGCAACTTCGGGATGCAGCCCAACGGCGTGTTCTGTGTGGCGGACGGTGGCTTTGCTGTGACCGAGACACTGGCGTTTGACGAGGCGAAACCTCCCTGCCGGTTTGCAACGCAATCGGGGCCGATGCTGGTGATCGACGGCGCGTTGCACCCGAAGTTTCTGGAAACGTCGGAGTCGGCCTATATCCGTAATGGCGTGGGTGTGTCGGACGATGGCAAGACCGCCTATTTCGCGATCTCGAACCGGCCGGT
This sequence comes from Paracoccaceae bacterium, assembly GCA_049289975.1. Taxonomy (GTDB): domain Bacteria; phylum Pseudomonadota; class Alphaproteobacteria; order Rhodobacterales; family Rhodobacteraceae; genus TMP-24. The sequence goes on from JBATMT010000278.1 coordinate 2,838, forward strand.
GAACTTCTTTGCCTTTGCGAAGCTGTTCCGCGACGGACTGCATGTGCCGAATGCCCTGTTCCTCGATGGCAATATCTCGCGGCTATATGCGCCTGAGTTGGGGCGTGATGATTTCGGGTTTCCGATGGGGCCGATCGTGGGCGTGACGGTGCCCGCTGGTTGACCGCAGGGGTTGCTTGGGATAGCCGGACCGCCTGTTCTGAAAGGGCGTGGCATGGCGCGGAAAAAAGGGCGTGAGGTTTCGGGCTGGCTGGTCATCGACAAGCCGGCGGGCGTGACCTCTACCACGGTGGTCAACAAGGTGCGCTGGGCGCTGGACGCCAAGAAGGCTGGCCATGCGGGCACACTCGATCCGGCGGCGACGGGTGTTCTGGCAGTAGCGCTGGGCGAGGCGACGAAGACCGTGCCCTACATCACCGACGCACTGAAATGCTACCTGTTCGCGATGCGGATGGGGGCGGCGACCAATACCGACGATGCCGAAGGCGAGGTGATCGCGACCTCGGATCAGCGACCGATGGACGATGAGATTCGCGCCGGGCTGGTGGCATTTCGCGGCGATATCCAGCAGGTGCCTCCGCAGTTTTCGGCGGTGAAGGTCGATGGGGAGCGCGCCTATGCCTTGGCGCGGGCAGGCGAGGAAATGGAACTGGCGGCGCGCGACCTGTGGGTCGAGAGCCTTGAGCTGATCGAGCGGCCGGATGCGGATACGGTCATTTTGCAGATGGTGTGTGGCAAGGGTGGCTATGTCCGCTCGATCGCGCGTGATCTGGGGCAGGCGCTTGGGTGCCTTGGGCATGTGCTGTGGCTGCGCCGCGAATGGTCGGGGCCGTTCGAGGCATCGGATGGCGTTACGATGGAGAAGATTGACGCGCTGGCGCGGACCGAGGCGCTGGATGCGCTGGTGCTGCCGCTGGAAGTGGGGCTGGCGGATCTGCCAGAGCTGAAAGCGACGGCAGAGGGCGCGGCGCGGTTGAAGAACGGCAATCCGGGCATGGTTTTGGCATCGGACGTCGCCTATGGCGACGAAGCGTGGGCGTCGTATCAGGGGCGACCGGTGGCGGTGGGCATCTACAAGTCGGGCGAGCTGCATCCGAGCCGGGTGTTCAACCTTTGAGGCCAGAGGGGGCGCTGCCCCCTCGGCGCTGGCGCGCCTTCCCCCGGGATATTTGCGAACAGAAAATGCCCTAGAGACTCAGCGCGACCTTGCGGCCTTCGTGGAAGGCGTAAGCAGCGAGGCGCGGGGCAGCGCAATCGCCGATGCGATGCGTGGCCTTGCCTGGGAAGTTTTCCGGGAAAGGATCAAAGGCGATGTTGGTGGTGGACATCACCAGGGCCGAACCGGGGATGGTTTGCTCTTCCCCGGTCAGGATGCTTCTGACAGTGGCGCCATTGCCGTGCCACCGCGGCAGGACATGTTCTGTCAGGAAGCGCACGCCCTTGCGGGCGAGGCGCTGGCGCAGCGGGCCATCTGCAGAGGTACGGGTGATTTCCTTGCCGATGTAGGGTTCGGGTGTCACGATGGTGACGGATTTACCCTGTTCGGCGAGCGCCCATGCGGTGCCAAGGCCACGCCAGTTGCCGCCTTCGTCATAGAGAATCACCGCGTCACCCAGTTTTGCCTCGCGGCGCATGACGTCTTCGGGGGACCAGACATTGCCGAGGTCGATGCCGGGCAGGCGGTCTTCGGCAGGGAGCCAGCGTTGGCGGGCATCCGGGTCGGGGAGCGAGCCGGTGGCGAGAATCAACGTGTCGGCCGGATGAGCGGCGATTTCGTCTTCCTCGAGGAAGGTATTTAGATGCAGCGTCACGCCCAGTTTGGCGAATTGGCGTTCGTACCAGCCCATCAGGTCCGTGATCTGGCCGCGGCGGGGTTGCAGGCCCGCAAGGCGGAACTGACCGCCGATATGGCTTTGCGCTTCGACCAGATCGACCTTGTGGCCGCGCTCCGCCGAGGCACGTGCGGCCTCGAGCCCGGCAGGGCCAGCACCGACAACGAGGATGTGCTTCGTGGCAACGGTTGGTGTGAAGCGGTCGCCGCCCCATTCGAACTCACGCCCGGCTGACGGGTTGATCAGGCACGAAATCCAGTAGTCGCGCGAGCGGCGGCCCCAGCACATCTGGTTGCAGGAGATGCAGCCCCTGACATCTTCGGGGCGGCCTTCGGTTGTCTTGCGTGCCAGATGTGGGTCGGCGATCTGGCCGCGCACGATCGACACCAGATCGGCCTGACCAGAGGCTATTACACTTTCGGCGTTCTCGGGGGTTCTTACGTGCGCCTCGGAAGTGATCTTTGCGTGCTTCACCACGCCCTTCAGCACCTCGGTGAAGGGGGCCGTCAGCTTGTCGGCGAAGAGGAAGGTCGGCATCAGCCGTTCGAAATCCATATAGCCGCCATGACCGCAGGTCACATAGTCCACATGCCCAGTTGCATCGTGATAGGCGACGACTTCGGCCAGCGTTTCGCCCTGCAACAGCACGGGTTGCGAATCGGAGGTCGAGATGGCGAGGCCGATAATGAAATCCTCGCCACAGGTCTTGCGGATGCCTTCGATGATGCGGCTCGAGAAGCGGGTGCGGTTTTCGAGATTGCCGCCCCACTGATCGTCACGCTTGTTCGACCACGGTGTCCAGAACTGGTCGAGCAGCGAATGATAGGCCGCCCAGACCTCTACCCCGTGGAAGCCCGCCTCTTTCGAGCGGCGGGCGGCGGCGATGTGCGCGGCGATCAGTTCTTCGATTTCGGCTTCGGTGACGCGGTGGCTTCCGTCGCTGTCGTGGTAGGACGGACCACCGGACGGCGACCAGTGTGGCTGGAAACTGAGATCGGAATCTCCATGCGCGCCAATGTGATAGATCTGTTGCAGAACAACCGCACCTGCATCTTTCACAGGTTCCAGAATTTTCCGAAATGCTGGAATGATGCTGTCATCCTCGTGGCGGAAGTTGCCGCGGGTCAGGACACCGGTGCGGTGAGCGGGGACCGGCTCGGTCACGATCATCCCCGCGCCGCCCAACGCCCGTTCGAGGATGTAGCCGCCAAAGCGAGGGCCGGGCAGGCCGTTTTCGGCCATGTTGGCGGTGTGCGCACCGAATACGATCCGATTGCGCAGCGTCTGGCCGCGCAGTTGCAGGGGAGACAGCAGGCGCGGGTGGTTCATGTCAGTACCAGGCATCCGGCATCGAGGTTTTCTTGCGTTCAATGAATTCGCGCAGCTCTTCGTCCTTGGCCTCATCGAGCGGCGGCGCTTCGTATTCGCGCAGGCGCTGCTTCCAGAGCCGGTTGGCACGGGTTGCAGCGTCGTCGCTACCTTCGGCTTCCCACTGTTCGTAGGGGCGATTGTCGGCGGTTTCACTGTCCCAGTAGGCGGTTTCATAGTTGGCGAGCGTATGGGCCGAACCGAAGAAGTGGTTGCCAGGGCCAACCTCGGTAAAGGCACCTTCGGCAAGCTGGTTTTCGTCGATCTTGACGCCATCGAGGTAAGTGTGGAGAGCGCCGCAGAGATCGGCGTCGAGCATGAATTTCTCGTAAGACATCGAGAGCAGACCATCGAGGAACCCGGCAGAATGCAGGATGAAGTTGGCACCGCAATGAATGGCGGCGAGCATCGACATGGTGCCCTCGGTCATCGCCTGCGCGTCGGGGAGCTTGGATGTGGTGAAGTTGCCCGAGCAGCGCAGCGGCAGATTCAGGCGGCGGGCAAGTTGGCCGATAACCATGGAGCCGATGGCGGGTTCCGGCGTGCCGAAGGTGGGCGAGCCGGTGCGGAGCGCGGTCGAGGAAAGGAAGTTGCCGAACACGACGGGAGCGCCGGGGCGTTCAAGCTGGGTCAGGGCACAGCCGACCATGGTTTCGGCCAACGACTGCGCGATGGCTCCGGCGTTGGTTACCGGGCCCATTGCGCCGCCTAGGATGAAGGGGACGATGACGGCGGCCTGATTGGCGCGGGCGTAGGCGCGAAGCGAGCGGGTCATGGTGCCGTCCCAGACAAGCGGCGAGTTGACGTTGACGTTGCCCAGAATCACGCAGTTCTGGTCAGTGAAGTCGGCACCGAACAGGATGCGCGCCATGTCGATGGAATCTTCGCTGCGCTCTTCGGCGGTGACCGAGCCCATGAAGGGACGGTTGGAGTAGCGCATATGTGCGTACACCATGTCGAGGTGACGCTTGTTGACCGGAATGTCGGTGGGTTCGCAGATGGTGCCGCCAGAATGGTGGAACCACGGCGAAGACTGCGCGAGCTTGATGAAATTCTCGAAGTCCTGAAGCGTGCCAAAGCGGCGGCCACGGTCGAGGTCCATCACGAAGGGCGAGCCGTAGGCTGGGGCAAATACCACGTTCTTGCCGCCGATGCGGGCTGAGTTGGCGGGATTGCGCGCGTGCTGGGTGAACTCGCGGGGGGCGGTTTTCAGGATTTCGCGCAACATGCCGGGTTCAAAACGGACGCGAAGGCCGTCAATCTTCGCTCCTGCCCGACGCCAGTGATCGAGCGCGACAGGGTCGTCGCGGAAGTCGATGCCGACGTTGGCGAGAATCTGGTCGGCGGCCAGTTCGATGCGGATCAGGCTTTCCTCGCCGAGGATGTCGTAGGTCGGGATGTTGCGGACAATATAGGGGCGGCCGACGTTGGCCTTGCTGGCGTCCGAGCGTTCGCGACGACGACCCTCACGACCGCCATGACGTGTCCGAACCACTGTGTCGCTCATCTTCCGATCCCCTGTATTGTTGGGGTCATGGTAGGGGCGAAGCCGGGTTTGCGGAAAGTCCCCCGGACGACATGGCGACCGGGGGAAGTGTCGCATTTGGATGGGGACCTGCCGGTTGCAGGTCGCCGGTCGGGTTATTCGGCTGCCCAGCCGGATATTGCCTTTACGTCGAGGAATTCCTCGATGCCCCAGTGGCCACCTTCACGGGCGCGGCCCGAGGCCTTGACGCCGCCGAACGGGCTGCCACGGCCACGGCTTTGGCCGTTCATCTCGACCATGCCGGACTTGAGGGCACGGGCGAGACGGTTGCGGCGGACGCCGTCCTGGCTTTGGACGTAGTTGGTCAGGCCATAGATGGTGTCGTTGGCGATCTCGAGGGCTTCTTCCTCGGTGTCGAAGGGCATCATCGACAGGACTGGGCCGAAGATCTCTTCGCGGGCGATGGTCATGTAAGGGGTGACGTCAGCAAAGATCGTGGGGCGGACGAAGTAGCCGCGGTTGAGGCCATCCGGGCGACCTGGACCACCAGCGACGAGGCGGGCGCCTTCGTTGATGCCGGTTTCGATGAGACCCTGAATCTTGGTGTATTGCGCTTCAGATACGACAGGGCCGATGTGCTTGCCGCCTTCGTGGGCGGAGCCGACCTTGATGCCTTCGGCGACGGCCTTGGCGATTTCGACGGCCTGTTCGTAGATCGGGCGCTGGACCAGCATGCGTGAGGGGGCGTTACAGCTTTGGCCGGAGTTGTTCATCATGTGAAGGACGCCGCGCTTCACCGCGTTTTCGTCGGCATCGGCGAAGATCAGGTTGGCACCCTTGCCGCCAAGCTCAAGGCAGACGCGCTTGAACGTGTCGGCGGAGGCCTTGGTGATGGCAGCGCCCGCGCGGGCCGACCCGGTGAACGAGATCATCTCGACATCGGGGTGGGTTGACAGATCGGTGCCGACGCCGGGGCCGTCGCCGTTCACGAGGTTGAATACCCCGGCTGGCAGGCCAGCCTCATCCACTATCTCGGCGAAGAGCATGGCGTTCAGGGGTGAAATTTCCGAGGGCTTCATCACCATCGTGCAACCCGCCAGCATCGCCGGAATCGCCTTGAGCGTGACCTGATTCATCGGCCAGTTCCACGGCGTGATCAGGCCGACGACGCCGACGGGTTCCAGCGCGATGCGGTCGTTCGGCGCGTGGGGGCCAAGCGGACGGAGGAAGTCGAAATGCTTGAACGCTTCAATAAAGTTCTCGATGTGCCAGGTGCCCGCGCCGACTTGCGAGGCGCGCGACATGTCGATGGGGGCGCCCATCTCGAGGCTCATCGCCTGCGCCATGTCTTCGGACCGGCGCTTGTAGACCTCGAGGATCTTCTCGACATGGGCAAGCCGTTGTTCAGGCGCGGTGGCGCGCCATGCCGGAAGCGCGGCTTTGGCGGCCGCGACAGCGGCGTTCGTATCGGCGGTGCCGCCAAGAGAAATGACGGCGCAGGGTTCTTCGGTTGACGGGTCGATCACTACGCACTCTCGGCCAGCGACGGGCTTTGCCCAGCGACCGTTGATGTAGAAGTCACGTTTCTCGATCATGGCACACCTCTTTCTTGATAGGCGAAGATGGCAGGGCCGGGCGTCCTTCGCAAGGTCGCTACAAAATTTTGATCAAATTTCTCAAAAGCGGGGAATCGGCGAAAGCCACATCGTGGATTCTGGTGAAATCCGTGATATTCTTCCTACGTTCAAAGCCATGGCAGGCGATTTTCCTGATTTTTCAGCCGACACGTCCTCGATAGTGAAATTTTGTTCCGCAGGGTATATCTCATGCGCAGACGAACGATACTCAGACAAGGAGTCAGACCATGGGTCTTCGTATCAATGATGTTGCCCCCGACTTCTCTGCCGATTCGACGCAGGGGAAGATCAACTTTCACGATTGGATCGGTGACGGCTATGCGATCTTGTTTTCGCATCCCAAGGATTTCACTCCGGTCTGCACCACCGAGTTTGGCGCAGTTGCCCAGCTTGCCCCCGATTTCGAGAAGCGCAAGACCAAGGTAATTGGTGTTTCAGTCGACAATGTGCAGGACCATGACAAATGGAAGCGCGACATCGAGGCGTTTGCCGGTGCTCCCGCGAATTTTCCGATCATCGACGACAGTTCGCTGACTGTGGCCAAGGCCTATGACATGCTGCCTGCCGCGACGGTACTGCCCGATGGCCGCACGCCCGCCCATACGGCGACGGTGCGGACCGTGTTCATCATCGGGCCGGACAAGAAAGTTCGGCTGACGATGACATATCCGATGTCGGTAGGCCGCAACTTTGCGGAAATCCTGCGGGCGTTGGATGCTGTTCAGGCGACCGACGGCGTTCCCTTTGCCACCCCCGCCAACTGGGTGCCCGGTCAGGACGTGATCGTCGCGCTGGCAGTACCGACACCGGAAGCCGAAGAACGCTTCGGCAAGCTGGACATCAAGCTGCCTTACCTGCGCTTCGCCAAGCGCCCCGTGTGACGTTGAAGGATTGATTTCAGTTCGATTTCGCAAAAGCGCAAAGCAGGCCAGATAGATACTGGCCTGCCTAGTAC
>JBATMT010000279.1:0-5307 GCA_049289975.1 Paracoccaceae bacterium
CCCATGAACGTCCCGACCAGTGCCGAGCCGATCATGCCGCCCAAAATCTCTGGCGGCTGATCGATCGACCCCATTGTCTTGATCACACCAAGAACGGCAGCGACGATGCCCAGCGCAGGCAAACCGTCAGCGATCGACTGCAGCGCGTGGCTGGAATGCAGTGCATGATGCAGACTTGCATCCAACTGTTTTTCCAGAACTTCCTCGACCTGATGCGGGTCGTCATAGTTCATCGATGCCGATCTCATCGTGTCACAGATAAGATCCACGCTTTCATGGTTGTGCTGGATCTTCGGATACTTGCCGAAGATCGCCGAGCTTGCAGGCGTCTCGATTTGCTCTTCCAGACCAACTGGATTGGCGCGCGCCAGCCGGATCAGTTCAAAGAGCAGGCACAGAAGATCCCTGTAGTCGTCGGCCTTCCAGTGTGGGCCTTTGAACACCTTCTTGATGTCTTTCACGGTCTGTTTGACCGAGGCCATATCGTTGGCAAGGATAAAGGCGCCAACGGCGGCACCGCCGATCATGATCATCTCCCAAGGGGCAGCTTCCAGAACGATTTCCAGATTGCCGCCATGCAGAACATAGCCGCCGAAAACCATGATGAAGATGACAGCAATGCCCACAAAGCCGATCAAGTGCGGTTCCCTTAAGCTGGTAGAAACAGCCTGGATCGTTGCCGATTGGCGTTAAGAAACCGTCAGTGCCGCACTGCTGGCCCTTAGTTTGGCTTCAACTCTTCGGAGCGTTCGCATTGCGACCGGCCAGAACTGCACTGATTGCGTAAGCCTTGTTTGGGTCCAGACCAGCCAGAACCGAAGCGGCGGCCTCGGGTCGCATGCGTGACAGGAAGCCCGCGGCAAACTCCGGTGCCATTTCACCGAAAAGCCGGGCCGCGTCCTTGGGCTTCATGTTCTCATACATTGCGACGAGTGTTCCCAGATCACGTTCGGACGCCTGATCAGCCATCGCCACGGTGGCGGCAAGTTTTTCCTCTGCTTCAGCCAGTTGGGCCAGTTTTTGCTCTATGTCGGCCCTTGCGATCTTCAACGCTGCGTCCTTCTCGGCGGCCTTCCTTTCCTGTTCGGCAAGTCGCGTTTCGCGGGCTTGCAGCGACAGAAGCATGGCCTGAGCCCCGGCACCGGGTTCGCAGGTTGCGGGGGCGAAAACCACGGCTGAATGGCTTGTCGCCTCCGGGCTCGTCGTCTCGGCCAAAGCATGGTCGAGCCCCGCCGCAAGGCGGAGCGCTCCGGACATGCCCATGAACAGGGCAAGGAACATCAACCCGCGTCTTTTGCCTGCCGGCCGCAACTTGCGGCGTTCTCCGCGCTTTGGCGGTTCTGGCGCGGCACCGCTGCGCGAAATCATGCTGTTGTCTCCTCGTTATCGGATTCGTGCCTCGTCGATCTGTGTCTGACCACGCGCTGTCGTTTCCGCGTCGGACCTTCCGGTTCCGGCAGGTCGTGCAGTGATGCCAGCAGGAGTTCGAGCCGTCGTGTCGATGCTTCGGCCCTTGCTGTCAGATCGGTCAATTCTCGCGTCGATTGCCCAGTCGCCATTTGCGCTGCTTCCAGCGCGCGCGTCATTTCGTCGACCTGTGTGGACAGGACGGCAATCGCGCCGCCCATGCCCGTTTCCAACGTATTGAAGGCGCTGAGCCGGCGGGCGAGGACATAGCAGAAAAGCCCCGCTCCGATGGCGCCAGCCCCCAGGAGAATATCGGAGATCAGTTCCATTCCACTTACCTAATTGATGACGAATTCTGTCACGAGCAGATCGCGTACCCGCCCTTCGCCCGTCACGATCTGAACGCGACGCAGCATCTGGGCTCTCAGACGCATCAGGGCCGTTGGATCCTCAAGCTCCTTGATCTCGACGGCGCGCAGATAGCCATTCAGTACGTCAAGAATCCGAGGCAACAGCAACGTCACCTCCTCCTCGGCGGACTTGTCGACTTCGAGTTGCGAGGTAAAATGGAGATATCGCCCGCCCGCTGACGGCCCAAGCGAGACGACCAGTGGGTTGATCGGGACAAATGCAATGTCGGGCAATGCATCTGGCGGCGCCTCCTCTTCAGCGGCGCCAGCCCCGTGGCCAAGGATCAAGCCTTTGTAGACGGCAAAGAAGCCGCCGCCGCCAAGCGCGATCATCAGAAACAGACCGACGAGCAGCGGCAGGCGCGATTTCTTCTTGGGCTTTTCCTCTGTCGCTTCTTGTGCTTCTGCCATTCCCAACCGGCTCCGGGTGTTTCGGGATCTATACCCCTGTGCCAACTAACTTAATGTTAAGCGCCTTGGTGGACTGTTGACCGAGAAGGGGTTCATTCCCCGGAACCGGAGAACCCGCGTGCAGCAGTTGACATCCCTTTGGCAGTCCCTTGATCCGCGCAAGCGCATCATCGTTGTGCTGGCAACGCTGGCCATGTTCGCCGCAGTCTATGGGGTCGCCAATCTGGCCACGCGGCCGTCTATGGCGCTGCTGTACGCCGGGTTGGACGAAGCCCGGGCGGGCGAGGTGTTGGCAGCTCTGGACCAGCGTGGCGCCGCGTACGAGGTGCGCGGTCAGGCGATCTATGTTCAAGCGCCAGACAGGGACGCCTTGCGCATGGAACTGGCTTCGCAGGGGTTGCCCGCCAACTCGGGCAGCGGGTACGAGCTTCTTGATGGGCTATCGGGATTTGGCACAACGTCGCAGATGTTCGACGCTGCCTATTGGCGCGCGAAAGAGGGCGAGTTGGCGCGCACCATTGCAGCCCTGCCGAACATGGGTAGCGTGCGAGTACACATCTCCAACGTGGAAGCCCTGGGTTTCCGGACCCAGAGTGCTCCGAAGGCCTCGGTGACGGTCGCAACGCGCGACGGTGGCTTGTCTACGGCCCATGCCCGGGCGCTCAAATATCTGGTGTCGGCAGCAGTGGCCGGGATGAAGCCGGACGATGTCGCAATCATTGACGGCGAGGGCCAGTTGATTCAGTCCGACCCGTCTGACGCTAGCCGGGCCGGTGACGACAAGGCGTCGGGACTGCGCGAAAACGTCTTGCGGATGCTCGAAGCACGCGTCGGGTATGGCAAGGCCGTGGTGGAAGTGTCGGTCGAGACAGTGACCGAGAGTGAAGCCATATCGGAGCGTAAGCTTGATCCACAAAGTCGCGTGGCGATTTCGTCAGAGAACAACGAACAGACTTCGAATGCCACAAACAGCGACGGCAATTCGGTCACGGTTGCCTCCAACTTGCCGACGGGCAATGCCGGTGCATCATCTGGCACCTCTCAAAGCAACGACAGCCAGACAACCGAGCGGCAGAACTTCGACGTCAGCGAGGTGAAGCGTGACGTGGTCCGTAATCCTGGTGCGATCAAGCGGTTGTCCGTTGCGGTACTTGTCGACGATGCCGTCGTGACAGATGCGAATGGTCAGACGCAAACGCAGGCCAGACCGCCCGAGGAACTGACCGCACTGCGGGACCTGGTGGCGGCAGCAGTTGGCTTTGACGAAAATCGGGGCGACGTGATTACCATAAAGTCCCTCCCCTTCCAGCAAACCGCAGAGGCCGGAAGCGTGGCCGGTCCATCGTTCCTGTCCTCGATGGCGCTCGACATTATGTCACTTGTCCAACTTGCGGTGTTGGCGGTTGTGTCACTGGTGCTTGGTCTTTTCGTGGTGCGGCCCATCCTTTCCAGTCGTGTTTCCCGCGTTCCCTCGCTGGTCGCGGCGCCACCACAAATCGCGCCGGCTGCGCTGAACGGGGTTGTCGACGATAACAATCTGATCGCACACGACATGCCGGTCATTGGCCAGTCACGCTCCCTGCAATCCTCGTCATCAGTCGAAGGTGGGGAGACTGTTTCAGACCCTGTCGCGCGGCTGCGAAGATTGATTTCCGAACGGCAGGAGGAAACCGCCCAGATTCTGCGCAATTGGATGGATGATGCAGGGACGGAGAAAGCCTGATGCAGCGCCTTCTCGAACTTGAGCCCTTCGAAATGCCCTATGCCGAAGATGCTGCACCGGACAGTTTCCAGATCAGGCTCGAGAAAGCTCGGCGCGCCGCCTACGAGCAGGGCCACTCGGCAGGATGGGACAGCGCCACCGCCACCTTAGCCGACGAGGCGCGGCAAATTCGGGAACGGCTCGTGCAAAGTCTTGCGGCGCTCCACCTCACGCACGGCGAGGCGCGTCGGCATGTCCTGCTTTCGATCGAACCGCTCCTGAACGAGATGATTTCAAAGCTGCTCCCGACCATCGCCCGAGGCTCACTTGCCGCAATGATCGTTGATGAACTCATGTCAATGGCCGGCGCTCTGACCGATACGCCAATGCAGGTGACATGTGCTCCCTCGGTCTGCCCCGAGGTCGAGGCGCTGTTGGCAGGGCGGGCCAAACCTGCAGTTCGTGTCGTGCCGGATCCGTCCCTGCCCGAAGATCAGGCGCGGCTCATCAGCGCGCAAACAGAACTGCGGATCGACCTGGGAGATGCCATTGCCTCAATCGGCCAGGCAGTTACGGATTTCTTTGATACCGCCCATGTGACGGAGTAAGCCATGACCGAAACTGATCCGCCGACACAAAGCCCTTTCACGCAAATCCCCATCACCATCACGATTTCCGTAGGCCGCGCGCGGCCGCTTGTACGTGACCTGCTGCGGCTCCGGCACGATGCGGTCCTGCCGCTCGACAGCCGGGTGGACGACCCGGTGGAACTGTTCGTGGGTGACAAACTGATTGGCCGCGGCGTGTTGACCGAACTCGAGGGGGACAAGGCTGGCCAACTCGCCGTCAGGCTGACCGAGGTTGTCGACCTGAAGGACGGGCTGTGACTAAATCGTGGTGTCTCCGCTCTGCTCATGTCGGCGCGCTGACAGTCGCGCTGTTTTTAGGTTCGACGGTGGCCGGTGCGGCTCAGAGCGGTCCTTCAATTGACCTTGGGCCGGTCTCCCTGACGGGCCAATCAATGACGTTGATAGCGCTCGTGACGGTTCTCAGCATCGCGCCGGGGCTGGCGGTGATGGTGACATGCTTTCCTTTCATCGTCACGGTGCTGTCGATTCTCAGGCAAGCGATCGGGCTGCAGCAGTCGCCGCCCAACATTCTGATCATCTCGCTGTCGCTGTTCCTGACATGGTTCATCATGGAGCCGGTCTTTACCGACGCCTGGACAAATGCCGGCAGGCCACTTCTGGACGGCAGCATCGACCTTCCGGTTGCCATCGAGAAAGGCAGCGCACCCTTTCACACTTTCATGGCGGGCCGGGTCAATCCGGATACCCTGCACGCACTGGCGGTTCTGCGCACCGACACCGCGCAGAT
>JBATMT010000280.1:0-5350 GCA_049289975.1 Paracoccaceae bacterium
GGGCGCACCACGCACAGTGGCGTCCAGTCATACTGCCCCAGCCAGTCCTTTCCATAGGCCGACACGTCCGCACCCGACAGCACATGGGCCTCGCCCACCACCGCCTTCAGATCGCTCAGAATTGTCATGGTCAGCCCCCCTAGGTTGGCGCGCATCCAACAATTCTTGACGTGATTTGACCAGAGCTTTCCTCGGCGCTCGGCAAAGATCATTGTCACAAGGCCATTCGCCGCAAGAATCGTCGCCAGGGAATTTTCATGTCCAACGACCCGCTCCTCCAGCCCTACCAGCTCAAGCACCTGACATTGCGCAACCGCGTGATGTCGACGTCGCACGAGCCAGCCTATTCCGAGGACGGAATGCCAAAGGACCGCTACCGCCTCTATCACCGCGAAAAGGCCAAGGGCGGGCTGGCGCTGACCATGACGGCAGGCTCTGCCATCGTTTCCGCCGACAGCCCCGAGGCATTCGGCAACCTTCACGCCTACAAGGACGAAATAGTACCGTGGCTGAAACGCCTGGCCGATGATGTCCACGAGCAGGGCGCGGCGGTGATGATCCAGATCACCCACCTTGGCCGCCGCACCGGGTGGAACAAGGCCGACTGGCTGCCGGTCCTGTCCGCCTCGCCGGTCCGCGAACCCGCCCACCGCGCCTTCCCCAAAGAGGCCGAGGACTGGGATCTCGACCGTATCGTCGCCGACTATGCCTCTGCCGCCCAGCGCATGCAGGCCGCCGGTCTCGACGGTATCGAATTCGAGGCGTACGGCCACCTGATGGACAGCTTCTGGTCGCCCGCCACCAACAAGCGCACCGATGATCACAACGGCTCGCTCGACAACCGCCTGCGCTTCACCCACCGCGTGCTTGACGCCGTCCGCGCCGCCACCGGCCCCGACTTCATCGTCGGCATCCGCATGGTCGCCGACGAAGACTGGGACAAGGGCCTGTCGCGCGAAGAAGGTGTCGAGATCGCCAAGCGGCTGTCCGCCTCGGGCAAGATCGACTTCCTCAATCTCATTCGCGGCCATATCGACTCGGACGCGGCGCTGACCACCGTCATCCCGATTCAGGGCATGACCTCGGCCCCGCACCTTGATTTTGCAGGCGAAGTCCGTGCCGCGACCAAATTCCCGGTATTCCACGCCGCCCGCATCCCCGATGTGGCGACCGCCCGCCATGCCATCGCCGCAGGAAAGCTCGACATGGTCGGCATGACCCGCGCCCACATCGCCGATCCCCACATCGTCGCCAAGGTCCGCGCCAAGCTCGAAGACCGCATCCGCCCCTGCGTCGGCGCCACCTATTGCCTTGATCGCATCTACGAAGGCGGCGGCGCGCTGTGCATCCACACCGCCGCCACCGGCCGCGAAGAGACGATGCCCCACGACATCCCCAAGTCTGACGCCCCCAAAAGCGTCGTGATCGTCGGCGCCGGTCCCGCCGGTCTCGAAGCGGCCCGTGTCGCCGCCGAACGCGGCCACAAGGTCACGGTTCTCGAAGCCTCCGACCGCGCGGGCGGGCAGGTGAACCTGCTGACGCAAAACCCCCGGCGCAAGGAGATGATCGGCATCATCGATTGGCGTCTGGCCGAGCTTGACCACCTCGGCGTCGACATCCAGTACAACACCTTCGCCGAAGAAGGCGACGTTGCCGCACTCAACCCCGATGTGGTGATCATCGCCACTGGCGGCCTGCCGCAAGCCCCGGAAATGACCGGCGACAATCTGACCGTTTCAAGTTGGGACATCATCTCGGGCGCGATCAAACCCGCTGCCCGCGTCCTCGTCTATGACGACGGCGGCGCGCACGCTGGCATGACCGCTGCCGAAATCCTCGCCCGCTCCGGCGCCGAGGTCGAGGTCATTTCGCCCGAACGCATGTTCGCCCCCGACATGGGTGGCATGAACCATGTGCCCTACATGAAATCCTTCCACGAAACCGGTACCAGGATCACCATCAACACCCGCGTCACCGCAGTCCGGCGCGACGGCAACATGCTGGTGGCAACGCTTGGCTCCGACTACGCCTCTGGCATGAAGGATGAACGCCGCGTCGATCAGGTGGTGGTCGAACATGGCACCACACCGATGGAAGAACTTTACTTTGCCCTGAAGCCGCAAAGCCGCAACCTCGGCGCCGTGGACTATACCGCCTTGAGGGCGAACGAGGGCGACCTCTTCCCGGTCAAGAACCCGGCAGGTAGCTTCACACTCTACCGCATCGGCGACGCGGTTCATGCCCGCAACATCCACGCGGGCATCTACGACGCGCTGCGCTACGGCATCCGCTGGTAACGGCGAAAGCCTGCCTGTCACACCACTGTCAGTTGACACGAGCGAAACGCATGTGAATAGTTATCCGAACAGCTAACTATTCACATGCAGGTGTTTTCTTATGGTCTATCGCAATGCTTCGCTTGCCGCCGCCATCCTGTTGTCCGTGGCCGCGACCCCGCTTTTCGCCCAATCCGACACCAGCGCGCCCGCGCCGTCGGTGCCGCCCGCCGGAACCTACACCACCGACCCGGCCCATACCCGCGTCAGCATCAGCCTCGATCACCTCGGCTTTTCGACCTACACCTTCTATTTCCGCAAGATCGAAGGCACTCTGATCTTCGACCCGGACAAGCCCGAAACCATGCAGTTGACCGCCAGCGTCGACCCGGCCTCGGTCGAGACGCTCTATCCGGACGATACCTATGACTTCAACGGCATGATCTCGGGCGAGGAGTTTCTGGATGCCAAGAAGTTCCCCGAAATGACCTTCAAAAGCACCAAGGTCCGCCTGACCGCCCCGCACGAGGCCGCAGTCACCGGCGACCTGACCCTGCACGGCATTACCAAGCCCGTTACACTCCACATCCGCTACAATGGCGGCTACGCGGGCAACCCCCTCGACCCCGGCGGCGCGCGCGTGGGCTTCTCCGCCGAGGGCGCAATCTTCCGCTCCGACTTCGGTATGAGCTTGGGCATCCCCGCCCCCGGCACCACAATGGGCGTAGGCGATCTGGTGGCACTCCACATCGAAACCGAACTCAACAACCCCGACGCACCCGGCGTACAAGTCGGTCCGTAGGCCGGGGTTCACCCCGGCGCCCACTCGGAGCCTACGCGACGCCAACTCGACCCCGTAAGCTATCGGTCAGGCCGCTCAACTATCTCACGCGGACTCCTTGTCCCCCGCGCACGCCCCTGTCTGCCGCGCACTCCTTGTCACCCGCGCGCACCCCTGTCACCCCCGCGAAAGCGGGGGCCAAATCCTTTCCAAACCCTTAACGATTTTTCCAAACCCAAGCAAAATCAACAGCTTGAAATTTGTCCCACAGTGGGACACCCTTTCAACCTGCCTCAGACTCCGCCCGGAAGCGCCGCAGCCGGAGCGCATTTGTCACCACAAACACCGATGACAGGGCCATCGCCGCCGAGGCAAGGACCGGCGACAGCAGCATCCCGTTCAGCGGATACAGCACCCCCGCCGCCACCGGGATCAACAGCGCATTATACCCGAACGCCCAGAACAGGTTCTGCCGGATATTGCTCAGCGTCGCCCGCGACAGCCCGATCGCATCGGCCACCTTCCCCGGATCGCCGCGCATCAGCACCACCTCTGCCGTGGCAATCGCCACGTCAGTGCCCGACCCCATCGCGATGCCGACATCCGCCGCCGCCAGCGCCGGCGCATCATTGATCCCGTCGCCCACAAACGCGACCCTGCCACCCGCAGCCAGCGCCTTCAGCGCCTTGACCTTCTCGCCCGGCAACAGCCCCGCTTCGACCTGATCAATCCCAAGCCGCGCCGCAATCGCCTTTGCCGTCCGCTCGGTATCGCCCGACAGCAGCGCCGTCCTGATCCCCATGCCGTGCAACCGCTCGATCGCCGCTGCCGCCCCGGCCTTCTCCGGGTCCGCCACCGCCATCAGCCCCATGAGCCGACCGCCTTCCGCCACGAAAATCGGCGTCTTGCCCTGATCCGCCGCCTCGATTGCCCGCGCCTGCAAAGCGCCAAGGCTCACACCTTCCGCCGCCATCGCCGCCGCATTGCCGATCAGCACCACCTGCCCGCCAACCTCGGCCCGGTAGCCTCGCCCCGGCAAAGCCCTGCCGCCCACCGCCGGAGCAACCACCAACCCGCGCGCCGTCGCCTCGGCCAGAACGGCCCTCGCCAGAGGATGTTCCGACCCGGCCTCGACAGCCGCAGCCTTTGCCAGCATCTCCGCTTCGCTCTCCCCCTCTGCCGCCCACAGGTCGGTCAGGACCGGATGCCCCTCGGTCAGCGTCCCGGTCTTGTCAAACGCCACAAGCCGCACGTCCGCCAAGCCCTGCAACGCATCGCCGCGCCGGAACAGTACCCCCATCTCGGCTCCCCGCCCGCTGCCAACCATCACCGACATAGGCGTGGCCAGACCCATCGCGCACGGACAAGCGATGATCAGCACCGAAATCCCGGCCACCAGCGCATGTGGCAAGGCCGGGTCAGGCCCCAGAAAGAACCACCCCAGCGCCGCCAGCGCCGCCAGAACCATCACCACTGGCACGAACCACATGGTGATCCTGTCCACCAAAGCCTCGACTGGCAGCTTGGTCCCTTGTGCCTCTTCCACCAGCTTCAAGATCCGCGCCAAAGCCGTATCGGCCCCCGTCGCCCGCACCTCGAACCGCAAAACCGACGTGCCGTTCACCGTCCCTGCCGAAACGGCATCGCCTACGACCTTCTCGACAGGCATCGGCTCCCCGGTAAGCATGCTCTCGTCGATGAAGCCCGCGCCCTCGCTGACCACCCCATCCACAGCCACCCGCTCACCGGGCTTCAACTGCACCAGATCGCCGGGCCGCAGATCGTCCGTCGCCACCTCGACCGGCGCGCCATCGCGCACCACCGTCGCCCGATCCGGTCGCAACCCTGCCAGCTTGGCAATCGCCTCGCCCGCCTGCCCCCGTGCCCGCGCTTCCAGCATCCGCCCCATCAGGATCAGCGTCACGATGCTTGCCGCCGCCTCGAAATAAACTGCCCGCGCCGCCTCGGGCAAAAGCCCCGGCAGATAGGTCGCGACGAGCGAATACAGAAATGCCGCCAACGACCCCAAAGCCACCAGAGAGTTCATTTCGGGCGCGCCCCGCAACAGCGCGGGCAGACCCTTGGTCAGAAACAACCGCCCCGGCCCGAACAACACCACCGCTGTCAGAACCGACTGCACGACAGCCGAGCCATTCTCGCCCATGGTCTGCATCAGCCAATGGTGGAAAGCCGGCACCATATGGGCGCCCATCGCAAGGATCACAACCGGCACCGACAGACCCAGCGCCAGCAGGAACCGCCGCCGCAGCGCCGCTTCCTCGGCGACATGGCG
>JBATMT010000281.1:0-3466 GCA_049289975.1 Paracoccaceae bacterium
GCATTCCAAACCCAAGTTGCCACGTCCGATCCGGCTTGCCACCGTCCCACACATTCGCGGCCTGCCGATGACGCAAGATCCCAAGCTCAATTCTCACTCGAAACTCAACTGCATCCTCGCCTGCATCGCCGCGCAAAAAGCCGGGGCTGACGAAGCCTTGATGCTCGACGTGCATGGTTTCGTGAACACCACCAACGCCTGCAACTTCTTCATTGTCCGCAAGGGCGAGGTTTGGACCTCGACAGGTGACTATTGCATGAATGGCATCACCCGCCAGAAGGTCATCGACGTCTGCCGCGCCAACGGCATCCCGGTATTCGAGCGAAACTTCTCGCTTTACGACACCTATTCGGCAGACGAGGCCTTCCTGACGGGCACCTTTGGCGCACAAACTCCGGTTGGCGAACTCGATGGCCGAATAATCGGCAGCGGCCAGATGGGTCCAATGACCGAACGCCTCCGCAAACTCTACAAGGAGCTGGTGGCAGCATGAATATCGCCATGTGGTCCGGGCCGCGGAACCTTTCGACCGCGATGATGTATTCCTTTGCGGCGCGCGGTGATTGCGCGGCGTGGGACGAGCCCTTCTACGCCGCCTATCTCAAGATGACAGGCATCGACCACCCGATGCGGGACGAGATCATTGCGGCCCACGAGAATGATCCTGACAAGGTGGCCGCCATGTGTCGGGGCGCGGCACCGGGCGGCAAGGCGCATTTCTACCAAAAGCACATGACGCTCCACATGATTCCCGGCATCGACCGAAGCTTCATGCGCGCGTGTGAAAATGTCTTTCTGATCCGTCACCCGGCGCGGGTCGTGGCAAGCTATGCCAAGAAACGCGAAGGGCCGACGCTGGCCGACATCGGTTTCGTTCAGCAGGCCGAGCTTTTTGACGAAGTTTCAGACTGGCTCGGGCAAGCACCCTTGGTCATCGACAGTGCCGATATTCGCGCCAACCCTCGTGCGGCCCTGTCCGGGCTTTGTTCGGCGCTGGGCCTGCCGTTCACCGAGAACATGCTCAGATGGACTGCGGGCGCGAAGCCGTATGACGGTGTGTGGGCACCGCATTGGTATAACGCTGTCCACAAGTCGACCGGATTCGAAGATCCGGAGGGCACATTGCCCGACCTGCCCGCCGATTATCAGCGCTTGGCAGATCAGGCGCTGCCTTTTTACGAACGGCTTTCGGCGCTTCGGTTGCGCTGATCAGCCCAGAAGCTTTGCCAGCCCCATCGCGACGGCGGGGTTTCCAGACAGCTTCAGCTTGCCCATGGCCATGGCGACCATCGGGTTAAGCTTGCCCTCAAGCAGCTTGGTCAGGTTGTCCTTGCTGATCCCGATCGTGCAGTCGGTCTCGCGGTCAGTGGTGGAGGCGGTGCCGTCTGCCAGCACGATAACGCCCTGATCGCCGCAGTCGAACTTCAGCGAGCCGGAAAATGCGTTGCGTTCCAGAGCCGGACGAATGCCGGCGGCGATCTCTTCAAGTGCCATGATAACTCCCTTTGATGCCGCCGCAGCATGTGCGGCTGATCTCGCAAGGCAAGCATGACATTGCGTCACAAGAATGACCTGACTTTGAATAGGAGACGGCAACCGCCCAGGTTAAAATGTGGTTAACAAAAAAATGAAATGGCAAGCCTTTCAAGGGCTTGCCAAAAGGTCCAGATCTGGACCGCTCAGGATTGAGCCTGTTCAGCCCTTTTTGGCGACCCGCGCATTCCGCGTCGCGATCAATTTCAGGCGCAGCGCGTTCAACCGGATGAAGCCCGCCGCGTCCTTCTGATCGTAGGCACCGGCATCCTCTTCGAAGGTGACGTGCTTCTCGGAATAGAGCGAGTGATCGGACCAGCGCGCGACAGTCCGTGCCGATCCTTTGTACAGCTTCACCCGCACGGTGCCGCTGACATGCTCCTGCGATTTGTCGATCAAAGCCTGCAGCATCTCCCGCTCCGGGCTGTACCAGAAACCGTTGTAGATCAGTTCCGCATAGCGCGGCATGATCGAGTCTTTCAGGTGACCTGCGCCCGCGTCCAGCGTGATCTGCTCGATCCCGCGGTGCGCCTCCAAAAGGATGGCGCCGCCGGGCGTTTCATAAATCCCGCGCGACTTCATGCCCACGAAGCGGTTCTCGACCAGATCGAGCCGACCTACGCCATGTTTGCCACCCAGTTCGTTCAGCTTGGTCAGGATCGTCGCCGGGCTCATCACCACGCCATTGATCGCAACCGCATCGCCCTTTTCAAAGGTGATCTCGACCATCTCGGGCGTGTTCGGCGCATCCTCCGGATTGACGGTGCGCTGATAGACATACTCGGGAGCCTCGTCGCCGGGGTTCTCCAGCGCCTTGCCTTCCGAAGAAGTGTGCAGAAGATTCGCATCAACCGAGAACGGCGCCTCACCACGCTTGTCCTTCGCAATCGGAATCTGGTTCGTTTCGGCAAATTCCAACAGCTTCGTGCGGCTCGTCAGGTCCCACAGACGCCAAGGTGCGATCACCTTGATATGCGGATCGAGCGCGTAAGCGGTCAACTCAAAGCGCACCTGATCGTTGCCCTTACCCGTCGCCCCGTGCGCGACCGCGTCTGCACCGGTCATTTCGGCAATCTCAACCAACCGCTTGGCGATCAGCGGGCGAGCAATCGAGGTGCCAAGCAAGTACAGCCCCTCATAAAGCGCATTAGCGCGGAACATCGGGAAAACGAAGTCGCGCACGAATTCTTCGCGTACATCTTCGATGAATATGTTCTCTTTCTTGATCCCCAGACGTTCCGCCTTTTTACGTGCCGGCTCCAACTCCTCGCCCTGACCAAGATCGGCAGTAAAGGTCACGACCTCACAGCCGTATTCCGTCTGAAGCCATTTCAGGATGATCGACGTGTCGAGTCCGCCAGAATAGGCCAGCACGACTTTCTTCGGAGCATTTTGCGCAGGTGCGGACATCGGACTTCCTCTGAGTCATTGGGTCCCGCGCGGGATAAAGCGAAAAGCCAGTCCGGACAAGAGTGCGCACCCGCCAAGGGGCGCGTTCAACCAACTAAGCCGTCGTGCTGTCCGCCGTGGCTGGCGTCGCTTCCGTCGAGTGGTCGTGATCTGGCTGTTCCGGGTGCCTTTTTTCATATTGTGAAAAGCGCACCAATGTTGAGCCACCTTTCAGCGCTGCGATACGGCAAACCAGCATTCCCCCGTTCTTAAGTGCCATGTCCACAAGCAGCGGATCACGGCCAAACGGATCGCCAACAAACTCAGCGATCGTTGCTAGATCGACTGCACCCATGGTCATAGCCTGCCAACGGCGGACGGAATCCACTAACGTTGTCTTGCCCAGCGCAGCTTCTGAATCGATACCCCACAGGCTCGCGTAAGCGCTGTTCGACAGTATCAAAGTCCCAGTTGGCGCAAAGACCGCAATCGCATCCCCAATTTCATTGAGAACGACGTGACCAAGTTCGATCTCTGATCTCAA
>JBATMT010000282.1:0-6440 GCA_049289975.1 Paracoccaceae bacterium
CGTCAACCTCTCGCCCCGCAAGATCGACGGCCTCGGCAAGACCCTGTCCGAGATGGAGAACGTCCAGACCGACGCCGCCCGCTTTGCCCGGCTCGAGGATGATTTCCACCGCCAACTGGCCGAGGGCACCGGCAACCCGCTGCTCGTCGCCTGTTACGACCTCGTTATTCAAGCCCGCCGCCAAAGCTTCCGCGCCGCGCTCAACCGCCGCCACCTGACCCCCAACCGCATCCGCGACTTCCAACGCCGTTACAACCAGCTCTTCAACGCCATTGCCGCCCGCGACATCGAAACCGCGACCGAATTCATGAAGCTGCAACTGATCGAAGAGCAAAAGGTTCTCCTGCAAGAGGACTGAGACGCCTGTATCAAGCACACTGAGCGGCGTACCCTCCAACCTCTCACGATCCCTGCTCACGCGGCGATGGCAACCCGGCAGAGCTAGCTTAGCCCTTGTCACCCACGCGAAACCGGGGGCCGTTGACGCTGCTTAAAAACATGAGCGAAATCAGAACCATCTTTGATTTAGGCAACTTTATCTCTGTGCAAACTCGCACAAGCCTGTCCCGCTCTGACGATCGGGCGAGTACCGGCCCTCACTCCCGCGGCGCAGGCGCCCGCGTCCGCCCCTCGAGCCGTGTCGATCGGCCCCCCTGCCGTTGGTGCCACATCTGCCCCAGCGCCTCCATCTCCTCGCGCAGGATATCACCGTGCCGCGCCAGCCAATCGGGGATCGAGCGGAAATCGACGATCCGCGCCTTTGCCCCTTCGATCCGCACCACCGGCCAGTTGCCGACCACCGCATTGTCGATGCCGAACAGATCGCCACCGCTCCACGTCGCATCGCCAAAGATCATCTCGACCCGGCCCTCGCGTTTCATCGCCGCCAGAACCGACACCGGCGCAACCGTACCGGCCTGCTCCACTGCCGCGTGCCACAGGTCCAGCGCCGCCGCATATTCCCAACTCACCGCGCTCCAGCTTCCCGGAAAGCGACGGTTGTATTCGTCATAGAACGCCGCCGGGCGATTGAAGAAAAACGCATGGTCATGCAGTGCGGCATCGTCGAAATCAGGGAACTGAAACAAAAAACCTTCCATGAACCCCACGGACGTCCGCGCCACCAGCGCCGGGTAATTGTCGGCCGTGCAAGACAGCATCTGCCCCCGGAACCCGGCCTGATGCGCCGCCTCGGTCAGCGCATGAACCATTGGCTGATAGCTCGTGCACCAGCACAGCACATCCGGCTCCTCGGCCAACATCGCCGCCACCATCTCGGCGGCATTCACGCCCTCTGGCGCATAGCGGATCTCCTTGACCACCGGCATCCCAGCGGCCCGGAACGCCGCCCGGTAAGTGGCAAGCGACGGCAGTCCAAGCGCATCGGTCTGACTGCACAGGGCCACCCGCTTCAGGTCGGGCCGCGTCTGCGCCAGCCAATCGACCGCTGTCACCGTGTAAAGCGGATGAATCTCGGACGGCGCAATCAGATAAGGCGTGTCCGGCGACAGGTCCGAAGGCAGCATCGTCGCCGTCAGGATCTTGCGCTCGTTCAGATAGTCGCTCACCGCCTGAAAACTGTCACCGCCGAGCATAAGCAGGAATTTCACACCATGATCCTGCACCAGCCGCCGCGCCCCCTCGCGCGCCTGAGCCGGATCATATCCGCAATCATGCTCGCCCAGTTCCACCGGCCGCCGCCGGCCTTCGATCAGCAGCCCGCCGGCCCGGTTGATCCAGTCAACCCACAGCCTGCACCCCATCAGCCCCGGCAATCCCCAGCTCTGCACGGGACCGCTCAGAGGCGCCAGAAAACCGATCCGGACCGGCTCGGCCAGCCCCACGTCGAATCGACGCAACGCCCCCGTGACGGCAAGTTTAAGCGCAAGACTCGCACCGCTCATCGCATCATCACCGTAAATCCAGCATTATCAGACACTTCCGCAAGGTCAGCTTTTTCATTTCCCATCATGCAAAATTGTTGACACACGGGCAACCAGATCGCTTAATTGGTTCAAACCAGATGAACCACTTTCAATAACTGGTATAGACCAACAGGAGCCATCTCATGAAGAAAAGAATCGCCATCATCGGCGCAGGTCCCTCGGGTCTGGCGCAGTTGCGCGCCTTCCAGTCGGCCAAGAAAAACGGCGCTGACATCCCGGAAATCGTCTGCTTTGAAAAGCAATCGAACTGGGGCGGACTGTGGAACTACACCTGGCGCACAGGTCTCGATGAATATGGCGAACCGGTGCATTGCTCCATGTACCGCTATCTTTGGTCGAACGGCCCGAAAGAGGGGCTCGAATTTGCCGACTATTCGTTCGAGGAACATTTCGGCAAACAGATCGCCAGCTATCCGCCGCGTGCGGTGCTGTTCGACTATATCGAAGGCCGCGTGAAGAAAGCGGGCGTACGTGACTGGATCCGCTTCTCCACCACCTGTCGCAACGTCTCGTATGACGAAAAGTCCGGCAAGTTCACCGTCACTGTCCATGACCTGCCAAAGGATCACGTCTACTCCGAAGAATTCGACCATGTGATCATCGCATCTGGTCACTTCTCGGTGCCGAATGTTCCGGAATATCCGGGCTTCGACAAATTCAACGGCCGCGTCCTGCATGCCCACGACTTCAGCGACGCCCGCGAATTCAAGGACAAGGACCTGCTCCTTCTCGGCTCCAGTTACTCGGCCGAGGACATCGGCTCGCAGTGCTGGAAGTACGGCGCCAAGTCGATCTCCGTCGCCTACCGCAATGCTCCGATGGGCTTTGACTGGCCGGAAAACTGGAAGGAAGTGCCAAAGCTCGAGCGTGTCGATGAAGAAACCGCCTACTTCGCCGACGGTACCTCGAAGAAGGTCGATGCCATCATCCTGTGCACCGGCTACAAGCACCACTTCCCGTTCCTGCCTGACGACCTGCGCCTGAAGACCGCCAACCGTCTGGCCGCCGCCGACCTCTACAAGGGCGTCGCCTGGGTCCATAACCCCAAGCTGTTCTACCTTGGCATGCAAGACCAGTGGTTCACCTTCAACATGTTCGACGCGCAGGCCTGGTGGGTCCGCGACGCGATCATGGGCAAGATCGCTATCCCGACCGACAAGAAGGTTCTTCAGAAAGACGTCACCGACCGCGTCGCGGGCGAAGACGCTGGCAAGGATGCGCACGACGCCATCCATTATCAGGGCGATTACGTCAAGGAACTGATCGCCGAAACTGACTACCCAAGCTTTGATGTCGATGGTGCCTGCGAAGCCTTCTTCGAATGGAAGGACCACAAGAAGGCCGGCATCATGAATTTCCGAAACCACAGCTACAAATCAGTCATCACCGGCACCATGGCGCCAAAGCACCATACGCCGTGGAAAGATGCGCTCGATGACAGCATGGAAGCCTATTTGCGAAACTGAAACCCTTCCCCCTGAGAAGGACCTTGGCGCCGGACTTGTCCGGCGCCTTTTTTGTCCCCCCAAAAGAGAAAGGCGCCGGGAGCTATTCGGCGCCTTTCATCCTCCGGAGCGGTAGTTTTGGCCCTAGAGCCCCGGATAGATCGGGAATTTCTTGCACAGCGCTTCGACCTCGGCCTTGACGCGGGCTTCGACGTCGGCGTTGCCGTCCTCGCCGTTCTTGGCCAGACCGTCGACCACCTCGATGATCAGCCGCCCGATCTGGCGGAACTCGGTCTCGCCAAAGCCGCGCGTCGTGCCGGCTGGCGAGCCAAGCCGCACGCCCGAAGTGATCGTCGGCTTTTCGGGATCAAACGGGATGCCGTTCTTGTTGCAGGTGATATGCGCGCGGCCCAGGGCCTTCTCCGTCGCATTGCCCTTCACGCCCTTGGGGCGCAGGTCCACCAGCATCACATGCGTGTCGGTGCCGCCGGTGACGATGGCAAGGCCACCCTTCATCAACTCGTCCGCCAGCGCCTGCGCATTGACCACGACCTGACGGGCATAGTCCTTGAACGACGGCTGCAGCGCCTCGCCAAAGGCCACCGCCTTGGCGGCGATCACATGCATCAACGGGCCGCCCTGAATCCCGGGGAAGATTGCCGAGTTCACCTTCTTGGCGATCTCTTCATTGTTGGTCACGATCATGCCGCCGCGCGGGCCGCGCAGGGTCTTGTGCGTCGTCGTTGTCGCCACATCGGCATAGGGGAACGGCGAGGGATGCTGACCACCGGCGACCAGACCGGCAAAGTGCGCCATGTCGACCATCAGCCAGGCGCCCACCGCATCGGCAATCTCGCGGAACTTCTTGAAGTCGATCTGGCGCGGCACGGCCGAGCCACCGGCGATGATCATCTTCGGCTTGTGTTCCTTTGCCAGCGCCTCGACCTGATCATAGTCGATGCGGCTGTCTTGCGGGCGCACGCCATACTGCACGGCATGGAACCACTTGCCAGACTGGTTTGGCGCCGCGCCGTGCGTCAGGTGGCCACCGGACGCGAGGTTCATGCCAAGGATCGTGTCGCCCGGCTTCAGAAGCGCGTTGAACACGCCCTGATTGGCCTGACTGCCCGAGTTCGGCTGGACGTTGGCAAAGCTGCATCCAAACAGCTTGCAGGCCCGCTCGATCGCCAGATTCTCGGCCACGTCGACAAACTGGCAGCCGCCATAGTAACGCTTGCCCGGATAGCCTTCGGCATACTTGTTCGTCATCACCGAGCCCTGCGCTTCCATCACCGCGCGGCTGACGATGTTCTCTGACGCGATCAGCTCGATCTCGTCGCGCTGACGCCCCAACTCGTCAACAATCGATCCCCATACCTCAGGGTCACGAGACGATAGCGGCGCGGTGAAAAAGCCGTCGGTGACTTTGCTGGCAGTCGTAGCCTTGTCCATTCCCATCCTCCTCAGCCAGTCCAACCCAGACCGGCGGCTATGCAGTTCATTGATTGCAGAAGTGGCACCATCGCCGCCTCGGTCCGCTTGCCGCGCCGCACGTCGGCGAGCAACTCGACTTGCAGCGCGTTGATCCGGTCGAGTTGGCCGCGGACCCGTTCAAACCGGTCCCGGAACATCGGGAAACGCTCGGCGATGCCCGTCTGCCCGGTGATCGACAAAACCGCCTCACGGGTAAGCGCATACTCGCTGCGAACCTTCGAAAAGATCGCCTCGCGCACCGCTTCATCGTTCACAAGGCTTGCGTACTTTGCAGCTACCGTAAGGTCCACCTGATAGAGACCCTTCTCCACCTCGTCCACGACCAGTCGAAACAGCTTAGACTTTTCGAACATATCTCTTAGATCAGAGACAGAATTCTTGCCTCTTACTTGTACAAATGAAACAACTGCCGACCCAAAACCATACCATCCCGTCAAAAGATGCCGGTTCTGCGACCACGCGAACACCCAAGGGATCGCGCGCAGGTCTTCCAGCGACGCGGCCCCTGTGCGCCGCGCCGGACGCGATCCGATCTTGAGCGAGGAAAGTTCCTCGACCGGACTGGCTTCCTGAAAATAGCGAACAAATCCGGGCTGTGTCACCAGTCCCGCATAGGCCGCCTGCGACATCCCGGCGAGAGCTTCCAGCGCCTCATCATGGTCGGGCCTTGCAAGCCGCGCGGGCTTTCCGGCAGCCACATGCGCCAGCACCGATGACGCCAACAGCTCCAGATGCACCAGCGCCGTGCCACGGTTCGCATAGCGCGCCGAAACCACTTCACCCTGTTCCGTCAGCCGCAAGGTCCCGTCGATTGTGCCTTCGGGCTGCGCCGCGATGGCCCGCTCAGTCGGTGCTCCGCCCCGGCTGGCAGAGCCACCACGACCGTGGAAGAAGCTTGCCGTGAACCCAAGGTCGGCCAACCGCGCCGTGATCCGCCGCTGCGCCCGGTCCAGTTCCCAGATCGAGGAAACAAACCCGCCGTCCTTGTTGCTGTCGGAATAGCCAAGCATGACCTCGACCCGACCCTTGCGATCACGCCCCGCCTGCCGTGCTGCGGATGTCTGCAAGTAGGCGGCCAGAATATCGGGCGCCGCCCGCAGATCGCCAATGGTTTCAAACAGCGGCACCACATTCAACGGCAGCGCCAGTTCGGGGGCGATCCCCGTCCCTGCCAGGGCATGGCGCGCCAGACAATGTACCGCCAAGAGATCGTCGGCCGACCGCGTCATCGACACGATGAAAGGACCGAACGCCTCCGGGTCCTGACCCGAAACCGGCGTCTGCATCAGCCGCAACAGGCGGATCAGATCGCCTGAAAGCGGGCTCAGCGTGTCTGGGTCAACCGAAGTCGCCGCTTCACCCGCCAGATCCAGAGCCAGCCGGCTTGACCAACCCGCCGTTCCGGGAACCAGCCCGCTCACTGCCCAGACCTCCGCCAGCGCCGCGTTGATCGCATTTGAATTCTGTCGCACGTCAAGCGCGAAGGACCGGAATCCGAAAACCTCGGCCCGCCAGCGCAATGGGCGCAGATATTGATCGGCAATACGCCCCACAC
>JBATMT010000283.1:0-2984 GCA_049289975.1 Paracoccaceae bacterium
ATCTGCGCCTGCACCGTCACGTCCAGCGCGGTTGTCGGCTCGTCGGCGATCAACAGGTCGGGCCGACACAACAGCGCCATGGCGATCATCACCCGCTGCCGCATCCCGCCCGAAAACTCGTGCGGGAACAGCCTGACCCGCCCGCGGGCGTCCGGTATCTTCACCGCGTCCAGCATCCGCACGCATTCCGCCACCGCATCGGTCTTGGACATGCCCTTGTGATGGACCAGCACCTCGGCCATCTGATCGCTGACCCGCATGTAAGGGTTCAGCGATGTCATCGGGTCCTGAAACACCATCGCAATCCGGTTCGAACGGATCGGATTTATCTCGGCCCGCGAGGCGTTGAGAATCTCCTTGCCGTCGAACTTGACCGAGCCTCGCGCCCTGCCGTTCTTGGCCAGAAGCCCCATGATCGCGAACGCCAGCTGGCTCTTGCCCGATCCGCTTTCGCCGACGATCCCCAGCGTCTCGCCCTTTTCCAGCGACAGAGTCACACCGTTTACCGCATTCACTTCGCCATCGTTGGTCGCAAAGGCAACCGACAGGTCTTTGACTTCAAGCATGGCCATGTCAGCGGTCCTTCGGATCAAGCGCGTCGCGCAGGCCGTCGCCCACGAAGAAGAAGGCGTAAAGCGTCACCACGAAGAAGATCAGCGGATAGGTAAGTTGCCAGGTCATGCCCTGCATCATCCCGCCGGTCCCCTCCGAGATCAGCGCCCCAAGGCTCGTCAGTGGCTCCTGCACGCCAAGGCCAAGGAACGAGATGAAGCTTTCGGTCAGGATCATCTCCGGCACCAGAAGCGTCGCATAGACCGCGACGATGCCCAGCAGGTTTGGCACGATATGGCGCAAAATGATCTTCCAGCCCGGCACACCCGTCGCCTGCGCCGCCTCGATATATTCCTTGTGCTTCAGGCTCAGCGTCTGCCCCCGCACGATCCGCGCCATGTTGAGCCAACTCAGCAGACCGATCCCCACGAACAGCATCACGATCGACCGCCCGAACATGACCAGCAAAAGGATGATGACGAACATGAACGGGATCGCCAGCAAGATATCGACGATCCGCATCATGATCTGATCGGTCCGACCGCCGACATAGCCCGACACCGCCCCGTAAAGCGTGCCCACGATCACCGAGATTGCCGTGCCGACAACGCCCACCAGAAGCGAAATCCGCGTCCCCTGCGCCACCCGTGCAAACAGGTCGCGTCCCAATTCGTCCGTGCCGAAATAGTGCCCGTTGGCAATCGACGGCACACCCTTGGTCGCGACTTCGCCCATGATGTCGAAATCGAGATCCTCGTTGTTCCACACCCCGAACTTCTGCCCGAAGAACGCAAAGAGCGTGACCAGCACCAGCAGGACCAGTCCCGCCACCGCCGCCTTGTTCTTGAAGAACCGCTTGCGCGCATCAACCCAGGGCGAACGTCCCTTGACCTCGGCGGCCGCCAGACTGTCGCCCAGCTCCTTCTTTTTCAATGATGCTGTTGACATGGCTCAGTACCGGATCTTCGGGTCGATCCATGCGTACAGGATATCGACCACAAGGTTGAAAAGGATGGTAAGCGCACCGACAAGGATCGTAACCCCCATCATCACCGCATAATCGCGGTTCAGCGCCGCATCGACGAACGACTTCCCGATCCCGCCGGTCGAGAAATACATGTCCACCACGACAGACCCGGTGATCATCGTCACGAAGGCCGGTCCAAGGTAGGAAATCACCGGCAACAGCGCCGGTTTCAGCGCGTGCCGAATGATGACCAGACTTTCTGGCAGCCCCTTGGCGCGCGCCGTGCGAATATGGTTCGAGGTCATCACCTCAAGCATCGACGACCGCGTGATCCGCGCGATCGACGCCATGAACGAGGTCGACAGCGCGATGACCGGCATGATCATGTACTTGATCTGCCCGCCCTCCCAGCCACCGCCCGGCAGCCAGCCAAGCCACAGCGTCAGCACCAGCACCAGAATCGGTGCCATCACGAAGTTCGGCAGCACCTGCGCGCCAATGGAAATCCCCACGGCCAGATAATCCAGCCACGTGTTGTGATAGATCGCCGCCATCACACCCAGCGCGACACCAACCAGCGTCGCCACGATGAACGACACCATCCCGTATTGCAGCGTGACCGGGAAGCCCTGCGCGATGATCTCGTTGACCGTCCGGTCCTTGTAGACGAACGACGGCCCGAAATCGAAATGCGCGACGATCCCCCAGACATAGCTGACCATCTGCCGCCAGACCGGCTGATCCAGCCCGTATTTGGCGTTGAGATTGGCCAGCACTTGCGGAGGCAGTGCCTTTTCCTGCGTGAACGGGCCACCGGGGGCCGCATGCATCAACAGG
The DNA here is from genome assembly GCA_049289975.1 of Paracoccaceae bacterium. Classification (GTDB taxonomy): domain Bacteria; phylum Pseudomonadota; class Alphaproteobacteria; order Rhodobacterales; family Rhodobacteraceae; genus TMP-24. Next base: position 2,357 of record JBATMT010000283.1, read on the forward strand.
AACGACAGGATGATAAGCAAAAGCAGCGTCGGCACGGCAACGGCCAGACGCTTGGCGCTGTAAGACAACATGATGGTGACCCCCTGAAAGAGGGGCGCGACCAGAGCCGCGCCCCCGGAACAGATATTACTCGGAAACGCGATAGAGGTCTTTCGCGTACCAGGTCTGCATCACGTTATGCTGCGGCAGGCCCTTCACGTCCGGGCGGATCATGTCGACCTTGGCATAGTGATAGATCGGGATGATCGGCATGTCGGCCGCAAGGATCTGCTCGGCCTTGGTGTAGTCGGCCTGCGGATCGGCGGATGTCAGGGCATCCTTCATCGCCGCATCGAAGTCCGGGCTGTTGTACTTGCCGTCATTGTTGCCCGAGTTGGACAGCATCACGTTCAGGAAGGTCGAGGGCTCGTTATAGTCTGCGCACCATGCATAGCGAGCAAGCTCGAAGTCCTGGCTGTGCATCTTGTCGGTATGCACCTTCCATTCCATGTTGTTCACGGTCAGATCGACGCCGATCTTCTTCCAGAACTGCTGCACGGCGACGGCGATCTTCTTGTGGCCCTCGTCCGTGTTGTAGTTCAGTTGCAGCTTCAGCGGATTGTCAGGCCCGAAGCCAGCTTCTTTCAGC
>JBATMT010000284.1:0-4554 GCA_049289975.1 Paracoccaceae bacterium
TGAGCGAGCTGCTTGCCATGTTCCCGGCTTTCGCCGGCGTGCGCTTGCTGCGCTCATGGGGCGGCATCATGGACATGTCGATGGACGGCTCGCCCATCATCGACAAGACCCATGTGGACGGCCTCTATTTCAACGGCGGCTGGTGCTATGGCGGCTTCAAGGCGACGCCCGCCTCGGGCTGGTGCTTCGCGCACCTGCTAGCCAACGACACCCCGCATTCCACCGCCACCGCCTATCGTTTCGACCGGTTCCAGAAGGGGCTGATGATCGACGAAAAAGGCATGGGCGCGCAGCCCAATCTGCATTGAGGAAAAAGCCGTGACACATCCCACCGCCCATTTTCTCGTTCCGCTCAAATTGCATGGGCGGAGCACGGTCACGTCAGGCGGCTTCCTCTTTTCCGCTGCTTATGCCCGTCCGTCAGGAGGCACCAAATGATCATCAACCATCCCCTCCTCGGTCCGCGCGACAGTCAGGAGTTCACCTATCTCGGGGACGCAAACCTGATCAACCGCCCCGACTGGCAAGCCGAAGACGCAGCACAGGCCTTTTACGAGTATCTCTACCTGCGCGACAACCCGGCAGGCGAGCACCGCGAGCTTTGGTACCATGAACAAGGTGACCGCAGCTGGCTCGTGGTGACCCGCAATATCGTGACCCATGAAATCACCAAGGTGGAACTTGCCCGCGATGTGGCCCGCCAGAGGGGGCGCTCGAAATGAGCCAGAGCAATCGTCTGAACGGCGGCCAGATCGACCGCGCCAAAAGCCTCAGCTTCACCTTCGACGGTACCCGGTATCAGGGCCATGCAGGCGATACGCTAGCCTCGGCGCTTCTGGCCAACGGCGTGCGCCTCATGGGCCGAAGCTTCAAGTATCATCGCCCGCGCGGGCCGATTTCGGCGGGGTCCGAAGAACCCAACGCCATTGTCGAACTCCGCGACGGTGCACGGCGCGAGCCAAACACCCGCGCCACCGTGGCCGAGCTTTATGACGGGCTTACCGCCACCAGCCAGAACCGCTGGCCGTCCCTTTCCTTCGACGCACTGGCCATCAACGACCGGCTGTCACCCTTCTTCACCGCAGGCTTCTACTACAAGACCTTCATGTGGCCCGCCGCCTTCTGGGAAAAGCTTTACGAGCCGATCATCCGTCGCGCTGCCGGGCTTGGCAGCCTGTCCGGCGAAGTTGACCCGGACGCCTATGACAAGGGCTTCCTGCACTGCGACATCCTCGTCATCGGTGCCGGACCCGCAGGTCTCGCCGCCGCCCTCACCGCAGGCCGATCCGGCGCGCGTGTCATCCTCGCGGATGAGGATTTCCGCATGGGAGGCCGCCTGAACTCCGAGACCCTTGCGCTTGGCCACGGCTCCGGCGCTGACTGGGCACGCGACAGTGTGGGTGAACTCGCCACGTTGCCGAATGTCCGGCTGATGACCCGCACGACGATCCTCGGCGCGTTCGACCACGGTATCTACGGCGCACTCGAACGCGTCAACGACCATGTTGCAACCATCCCCGCCGGTCAGCCGCGCCAGATCCTGTGGCGCATCTACACCAAGCGCGCCATACTTGCCGCAGGCGCGACCGAGCGGCCAATCGCCTTCGTCAACAACGACCGCCCCGGCATCATGATGGCAGGTGCCGTGCGCTCCTACATCAACCGCTGGGCCGCCGCTCCCGGCAAGCGCATCGCCATTTTTACCAACAATGACGATGGCTTGCGCACCCTTGATGATCTGCGCGCCAAAGGTATCAATGTTGCCGCCGTAATCGACAGCCGCGCTGACGCCAAGCCGATCAGCGGCGTCGAGCATTATCGCGGCTCGGTCGTGTCCGATACCAACGGTCGACTGGGCCTCCAGTCGATCACCGTGCAATCCGCCTCGGGCGATCGCCGCGTGATCCCGTGCGATGCGCTCGCAGTGTCGGGAGGCTGGAACCCCAACGTCCACCTGACCTGCCATCAGCGCAACCGCCCGGTCTGGAACGACAAACTCGCGGCCTTCGTGCCCGCCGATCTGCCCCCCGGCATGTCCGTCGCCGGCGGGACACAAGGCATCCTTTCAACCGCCGGCGCGCTTGCTTCTGGCGCCGCGACCGCAACGCAGGTTCTGGGCGACCTCGGCATCTCCGTCAGCGCCGCCGACCTGCCGCAGGCCGAAGACGCCCCCGTCAACCAGTCTGCCTTCTTCTATGTCCCGCACAAGAAGGGCCGCGCCTGGGTCGACCAGCAAAACGACGTGACGGTGAAAGACATCAAACTCGCCAAGCAGGAAAACTTCACCTCGGTCGAGCATCTGAAGCGTTACACCACGCTCGGGATGGCCACCGATCAGGGCAAGACCTCGAACGTCACCGGTCTTGCGGTGATGGCCGAACTGACCGGCAAGTCGATCCCGAACACTGGCACCACCGTCTATCGCCCACCCTACACGCCCGTTCCGATCGCCGCCTTCGCAGGTCGCTCGTCCGGCGCGGATTTCCGCCCCACACGCCTGACCCCCTCGCACAAATGGGCCACAGAACAGGGCGCGATCTTCGTCGAGGTCGGCATGTGGCTCCGCGCCCAATGGTTCCCGCGCAAGGGCGAAACCACATGGCGCGAGTCGGTCGACCGCGAGGTTCTGACCACCCGCAAATCGGTCGGCATCTGCGACGTGACGACGCTTGGCAAGATTGACGTGCAGGGCACCGATGCGGCCGAGTTCCTCAATCGCATCTACGCCAACCCCTTCGCCAAGCTTCCCGTCGGCAAGGTGCGCTATGGCATCATGCTGCGCGAAGACGGCATGGTGATGGACGATGGCACCGCCGCACGGCTCGCCGAAGACCATTTCGTGGTCACGACCACTACCGCCAACGCTGTGGGCGTCTACCGTCACATGGAATTCTGCCGTCAATGCCTGTGGCCCGACATGGACGTCCAGATTATCTCGACCACCGAAGCCTGGGCGCAGTTCTCCGTCGCCGGTCCGAACGCCCGCACCCTGCTTCAGCGCGTGGTCGATCAGGACATCTCGAACGACGCCCTGCCCTACATGGGCTGTGCCGAAATCACCGTTCTGGGTGGCCTCCGCGCCCGCATCTTCCGCATCTCCTTCTCGGGCGAACTCGCTTATGAGATCGCGGTCCCAACCCGCTACGGCGACGGCCTTATCCGCAAAATGGCGGCCATTGCCGATGAACTCGGCGGCTGTGTCTACGGCACCGAAGCCCTCGGCGCCATGCGCATCGAAAAGGGCCACGCCGCAGGCAACGAACTGAACGGCACCACGACGGCCCTGAACCTTGGCATGGCCGGCATGGTCAACAAGAAGAAGGACGCCATCGGCTCGATCCTTTCGGAACGCGAAGGACTGAACCGCCCCGACGCGCTGGTCCTCGTCGGCTTCAGGCCGGTGAACAAGGCAGACCCACTCACGGCAGGCTCGCATTTCATCAACCGCACCGATGAAGCCAACGCCGCCAACGATCAGGGCTATATGACCTCGGTATGCTATTCGCCCCATGTCGGCTCATCGATTGCGCTCGGCTTCCTCAAGAACGGCGTGAACCGCAAAGGCGAGGTGCTGCGCGCCGTGAACCCGCTGAAGAACAAGGAAGTGCTGGTCGAAGTCGTCAGCGCCCACTTCGTCGACCCGGAAGGAGAACGCCTCCGTGCCTGAACCGATCCTCAAACCCCTCTGCGCCCTCGGTGACTACCAGCCGCATACCGAAAACTATTCCGGCGTGTCCATCCGCGAAAACCCTGATTTCGCAATGGCCTCCGTGGCAATCCGCATGGGCCGCGACGCCGATTTCGCGCCAAAAGCTGCCACCCTTTTCGGCATGGCGCTTCCCGGCCCCGGCGACATGTCCGGCGCAGGCGATTGGTCCGCGTTCTGGACAGGACCCGGCCAGTGGATGGTCACGGCCCCCTATGCAAGCCACGAGGACATTTCGCGCATCGTGAAAACGGGACTGTCCGACACGGCATCCGTCACCGAACAGACCGACGGGTGGGTTCGCTTCGACATCGAAGGCCCTCGCGCGATGGACATGTTCGAACGCCTGTCAAACGTGGATGTCCGCACAATGAAGGCCGGTCAGGCCACTCGGACGCAGGTCGAACATCTGGGCAGCTTTCTCCTCTGCCACTCCGCTGCCATGCGCTTCAGCCTGATCACTCTCCGCTCGGGCGCAGATTCCATGCACCACGCGCTGATGACCGCCGCTAAAAGCCTCGGCTGAACGCAACCGTCAGTGTCTTTCGCGAAGGGCGGCATGCCATCCCGCGCGCTCGGCACTGCCCTATCCTTCAGGGTGCGGCAATCTCTTTGATCGCTTCTGCCATAGGTTGACTGGACCTCGGCTGCCGGGCATTCCTTGTATGACGTTCGCTCTGTATTTGCGGGCGCCATTGGCCAGGAGGGTGCGAAAAGTCATGAAGTCACAAGTATTTGCCGCTGTAGTTACTATTGCGATGTTGGCTGCGGCTACTGCAGAAGCCCGCAACTATCAGTTGACCTGTGTTATCGACAATTACTGTGCGGCAAACCGGATCAAAGGCATG
>JBATMT010000285.1:0-1660 GCA_049289975.1 Paracoccaceae bacterium
CCCTAGAAGCGCTCGGTCTTTGGTCATATTGGATCATCGGCATGGCATCGCTCCTGGAGGCCTATTTCGTCACCGGGGTGATCATTCCAGGCACCTTGGTCGTTGACGCCGGCGGCACTCTTGTCCAGCTGGGCCTGTTGGGTTTCTTCGACCTGGTCTGGTTTGTCGCAGTCGGATCTATCATCGGCGGTCAACTCGGATTCTATACCGGCCTGCTTGTGCAGAGAGGAGTTTCCAGCAAATGGAAGCCCGAACAATCACCGAGCTACGAGAAGGCCGAGCGGTTGTTTAAGCAACATGGAGGCAAGGCAATTGTCATCGGACGGTTTCTGGGTCCAGCGTCAGGTCTCATTCCGTTCGCAGCCGCCGTCGCCGGGATGGATCGGCGCGCCTTCTTGTTCTGGAACATCGTCAGCAGCTTTCCATACGCGATTGTCCACCTACTGATTGGCTACTTTCTCGGCAATGTCGTCATGCGCCTCGGGCCCCTCGCTACGCGCGCAACCATTGCGGTACTAGCGATCGCCATGGCGATCGCCGTTGTCTGGTGGTTGGTCGTGCGCATCGTCAGACTTATGCCATTTGTTCTATCTGTTGGGCGTACAATGCTACTGGCCGCAGGATCAAATCCGGACGTTCAAGCCTGGGCGTTTCGGCACCCAAAGTCAGCAGGTTTCATCCGTAATCGCTTTGACAGGTCAAGGTTTTCGGGCCTCACGTCGACGCTTTTGGCAACGGCACTATTCTACATTTTCGGCGTCTGGCTTGGCATTGTATTCGACTTTTTGCTAGCGGAGCCGATCCTGACGGCCGACGTACGGATAGCCAATTTGATCCATGCCTTCTGGACACCGCAACTCTTGCAGACCGCGGCCTACGCCACTTCGCTGGGAGACTGGCGTGTCGTCTCTTTGCTCTTCGGCGCATCAGGTGCTGGCAGACTAATGCGAACTCGTCTTAGTTGGGGCAGGGCGTCTTTCTCTTATGCAGCGCACAGATCGCGCCACTCAGCGAGAGCGGCGATGCGGTTGGCCTTGAAGTCCTGTCGGCTGGAGAGGGTGCGTTCCTGGTTGAAGTGGTTGAAGACCGAGGCGTGGACGGAAGCGAACTTCTGCAATGTTCGCATGCGCCGGAAGCGGAGCATGGCGCGCTCCCGCCTTCGAAATGGCTGATGTGAATTTTCCGCACGATTGTTCGTCCAACGACCGGTCTCCTGCCTGTCGCTGATGCCAAGCTCCCGCAAGGCCGCACCATAGGATCGGAGGCGATCGGTCACGATTTCATCTGAGCGACCATGCCGCTTCAGGGTTTTCTTCAAGAATTTCAACGCGGCCTTCTTGTCCCTGGTCTTCGTCACGAAGCTCTCGAGCACTTCGCCTTCGTGGTCGACGGCGCGCCAGAGATAGTGCCGCTCACCGTTGATCTTCACGAAGACCTCGTCCAAGTGCCAGCGCCAATGGCTTGAGCGCAGGCCGCCAACGCGACGCTTTCGGATCTCTGCCGCGAACATCGGCCCGAACCTGTGCCACCAGAACCGCACCGTTTCGTGACAGATGTCGATGCCGCGCTCGTGCAGAAGGTCTTCCACGTTGCGGAGCGACAGCGGGAACCGGATGTACATCATGACCGCCAGGCCAATGATCTCAGGGCTGGTCTTGAA
>JBATMT010000286.1:0-1847 GCA_049289975.1 Paracoccaceae bacterium
GTGTAGTGAACAGATTTCCGAATACGAAGGTATGATTTCAGCATGACCCTCTCATCCACTCCGACATGCCGGTCCTGCGGCGCGCCTCTGACGCTCACGCTCGTCGATCTGGGCTTGTCGCCACTTGCGAACTCTTATGTGCCCTTGGCTCAGGCAGGCAAACCCGAGGCGAAGTATCCGCTGCACGCGCGGGTGTGCGAAAAATGCTGGCTGGTGCAGGTTGATGACGTGGTGCCTGCGGACGATATCTTTCACGGCGACTATGCCTATTTCTCCTCGTTCTCAGATAGTTGGCTCGCGCATTGCCGCCGCTATGCGATGAAGATGATGGACGAGCTGAAACTCGGCACCAAGTCTCTGGTGGTCGAAATTGCCTCGAACGACGGCTATCTCTTGCAGTATTTCAAGGGCGTCGGTGTCCCGGTACTGGGTGTCGAGCCTTCGGGCAACACGGCCGCCGAGGCCGAAAAGAAGGGCATCCCGACGCTGGTGGAATTCTGGACCGAGGCGCTGGCGAAGCGCTTGCGCGATGAAGGCAAGCGGCCAGACCTGATCTGCTCGGCCAACGTGTTGGCCCATGTCCCCGACATCAACGATTTCGTGCGCGGCGTTGCGACGCTTCTACAAGGCAATGCAGTCTATACCGTTGAATTCCCGCACCTTCTCAATCTGATCAAGCAGGTGCAGTTCGACACGATCTATCACGAGCACTATTCCTACCTGTCGCTTCTGGCCGTCGAGAAGATTTTCAAAGATGCGGGGCTTCGGGTGTTCGAGGTTGAAGAGCTTGGCACACATGGCGGGTCGTTGCGCGTTTATGCCTGCCTTGAGGGGGCATCCCACGCGGAACGCCCCGGTGTTGCCAAGGTGCGCGCCGACGAGGCTGCGGCAAAGCTCGATCAGGCCGAAGGCTACAAGGGCTTCACCGCCAAGTGCGAAGGCGTTCGCGATGGTCTGGTGGATTTCCTCACCTCAGCGGGGCATGGCCGCAAGACCGTTGCCGCCTATGGCGCCGCCGCCAAAGGCAACACGCTCCTGAACTATTGCGGCATCGGCGCCAATCAGATCGCCTATTGCGTCGACAAGAACCCGGCCAAGCAAAAGACGCTGCTGCCCGGCAGTCAGATCCCGGTTTTTGACGTGGACGAACTGCGCCGCCGCCGCCCGGATTTCATCTTGATCCTGCCGTGGAACCTCAAGTCCGAGATCATGGGCCAACTGTCGGACCTGCGCGCGCAAGGCACCATCTTCGTGACCGCCGTTCCCAGCGTGAGCGTCACCGCATGACGAAACCTGTCGTCCTTGTCACCGGCGCGACCGGTCTGATCGGACGGCAACTGCCAGCGCCCCTGTCGGCGCTGGGTTTCAAGGTTATTGCCACATCACGTCGCGGGGGCGGCGACCTTGTGGTAATGGACTGTCTCGATCCGGTTTCGGTCGGGACAGTGATGGAGAAGCTGCGCCCGTCGCATCTGATCCATCTCGCATGGCACGACGGAGCGAAGGATCGCTGGTCGTCGTCAGCCAACCTCGACTGGGTAGGAGCGTCACTTACGCTTCTCTCGGCTTTTGCCCGGTCGGGGGGTAAGCGGGCCGTCATGGTCGGGTCATGCGCGGAATATGACTGGTCAGAGGCTGCAAGCGGACCTTTGCGCGAAGATGCAGCGCTGCGTCCCGCCACGCTTTATGGCGCGGCAAAGGTGGCGACTGGCACGGCAGCATTGGCCGGGGCAGGGGCGCTTGGCCTGTCACTTGCGTGGGCGCGGCCCTTCTTTTGCTACGGTCCGGGCGAACCTGAGGGCCGCCTCTTTGGCGACCTGATCAAGGGCATTGCCGCAGGCCGCACG
>JBATMT010000287.1:0-8738 GCA_049289975.1 Paracoccaceae bacterium
GTACTAGCATGGCGGGGCCCCCGGGGCACCGCCGTGTATGGCAATACGCGCCGCATTTGCGATACGTGACGCATACGCAAGGCTTGCAAAGCGGATCATATCATTTCCTCCGCCTTTGCCGCCTTCGCGGCCTTTTCTAGCTTCTTCTGCTGTATCGCGCGGAAGTCCGGCCGCAGCTTAGGTGCACCCTCCCATATACCTGCTGTGTCGCCCGCTCCAACGCCCTGGAAAAAGGCCTTCATGCCCTCCATCCGGGCCTTTCCGGCGATCGCAGCATTGACTACTTGTCCCAATGATCCAGCACCTGCGGGACCCATCAGCGGACGAGCTGATATCAGGTTTGTGAAGTAAAGCGCTGGAATCGCTAACTCTTTTGCCTTCTGAACCAGCGGCGTGGTGCCGATCGCAAGATCGGGTCGAATGGCCTCCATTGCCGAGGCGTCATCCTCGAGGCTTGCACGGAACTTCACCCTGACGCCCTTGGCCTCAAGCCATTCCAGATCTGGTGCTGACCACTGGGTCTTCGGCAAGGCCGTACCCACATACGGCACATTCGCTCCGCTTTCGATCAATAGTCGCGCCACCAGCAGTTCTGAGCCTTCGTAGCCCGACAGGCTGATCGTTCCCTTGATTGGTTGAGAGGAAAGCACCGCAGCAATCGCCGGAAGGAAAGCATTCTGTGCGGCAGATATCTTTGCGGAATCAACATTGTATGCATCGCCAATCGCTGCCAGCCATGCTGCCGTACCATCGCGACCCACCGGCGCAGATCCGACAACCTTGCGCCCTGCGGTTTGGAATTCGCGCACGGCTGCAGTGTAGAACGGGTGTATTGCTGCCACCACGTCGCAGTCGAGCGCTGCATAGAGCTCACGCCACTCGCGACACGGAACCACCGGCCCGGCTGCAAGACCCATCGGCCCAAGCATCGCGCCAAGCATCATCGGATCGGCGGGAAACATTTCACCGAGCAGCGCTACAGTCGGGCGGTCCGATCGACCAGACGCTGGCGCGGCCACCGGCCCTGCCTCGATCTCGGCGCGGGCATACTTCAGCATTGCGCCGGCCAACACATCCTTGGCCTCTGCATGGGTCGGGATGCCAAAGCCAGGAACATCTATCCCGACGATCCTTACGCCGTTGATTTCACTAGGTAGAAGCTTCAACGGTACGCCGCTTGCGGTCGGCACGCAAAGGTTGGTGACAACCACGGCATCGTAGCGGTCAGGGTCTGCGAGTTCGTGTGCCGCGTCGCGAATATCCTCGAAAAGCTTTCCAGTAACCAAGGATTCAGAATTGAAAGGGACATAGCCGACAGACCGGCGTGCTCCATAGAAATGACTGACGAAGGTCAGTCCGTATACGCAGCAGGCTGAACCCGAAAGGACGGTCGCCACCCTGCGCATGCGCAGTCCTACGCGTAGCGAACCGAAAGCGGGGCACATGCTTTGCGGCTTGTCATGTGGTCCCTGTGGGTAGTCACGAGCGAACTGGTCAAGAAGCTCGGAATTGCCTGCCGCGCGCGCTGCGGCTTCCATGGTTGGTGCTCCGGCATGACAGCCCATCCCGTCAACCGGCGCGCCAGTTGTAGCTTCGGGCATTTCGCCCTCCACCAGCGGCGTCAGCGGCGCGTCGTGGAAGCTGTCATAGCCGATCTCGCTCATCTGCAGCATTTCCTTGCAGAACGCCGAGCGTATTTGGAGTTTGGGAAGCCAAAGGCACCTGTCTCATACATCGTCGTACACCACTTCCAGAGACTTCTTGAGGACAGCATTCTTGCCGCGCATGTCGGCGTCGGTTGCCGGTGTCAGCACAAAGTCCTTGCCTGTGCTTTCAGCCGAGAACAGGTTCAGCAAGCCATCCTGTGACAGAGGCGTTGGCCGTACGGGTGGGGCAATCGCGACTGCGTCGGCCAACGCGGTGAACAGGCCGCCCCATTGGCTCTGATCGGTTCCAACAATCTGATAATTAGCGCTTTTCTTCCGAAGATCGTCGTCTTGAGGAATTGCTGCCAGAACGGGAATCTTCACTTCGGCAGCGAATGCCGCTGCTTCGCCAGTGCCATCATCTTTGTTGATTACCAGCCCTGCAACACCGACATTGCCACCCAGTTTGCGGAAGTATTCCACCGCCGAGCAGACGTTGTTAGCGACATACAGGCTTTGCAGGTCGTTCGAGGCGACAAGGATCACCTTCTGCGCCATATCCCGTGCAATAGGGAGGCCGAAGCCACCACACACTACGTCGCCGAGGAAATCGAGCAGCACATAGTCGAAGTCCCAGTCATGGAACCCAAGCTTCTCAAGTAGTTCAAATCCGTGAATGATGCCGCGCCCACCGCAGCCGCGACCTACCTCTGGTCCGCCCAGTTCCATCGCGAAGACTCCGCCTCGTTTGAAGCAGACGTCGCCGATTTTAACTTCTTCCCCGGCCAGTTTTTTCTTGGCCGATGTTTCGATGATTGTTGGGCAGGCTTTGCCACCAAACAGCAGGCTGGTGGTATCGGATTTCGGATCACAGCCTATAAGAAGCACCCGCTTGCCCAACTCTGCCATCATGTGGCTGAGGTTTGCCAGTGTGAATGACTTGCCAATGCCGCCCTTGCCATAGATCGCGATGATCTGCGTCTTGCTGGTTGGCGTGCCCTGTGGCACTTCCAATGTCGGCTCATGCGCCTCTTCGCGCAACCTTTTGTCGAAATCTGAAAGGTTCGGGATATCGAGAGTCATGCGTGGCCCTTCCAGTCCAGGATCATTTTGAGGCAATCAGGGTCGGTAAACGCCAATTCATAGGCTTGGGTCGCTTCCGCCGCAGGACGCTGATGCGTCACCAGTCCGTCCAGCGAAAGCGCACCGGATTCCACCAAAGCCCGGGTCGCGATCATGTCGTCGCTCACCCACTCGGCCGCAATACGGAAGCGCGCCTCTTTCATGAAGGCAGGTGGAAAAGCGAATGAAATCGGGGTGGTATAGAAGCCGGCGAGTACGATCTCGCCGCCCTTCTTGATCCGCCCGATCAGGTTGTTCAGCAGGTCAGGCGCGCCAGATGCGTCGTAAATTGCGGCGTAGTCACGACGGTGATCGGCATCGGGCACCACCACTTCGTAGCCTTCTGCGCCCGCATGACGCGAAGTGTTCGTTTCCCAAACCGTAGGGGGCGGAGCGCCGGCCGCCACAGTCAGGCGAGCCAAAAGGCGGCCGAGAACGCCGTGTCCTATGATCAGATCGGGAAGCGCCCGATCAAAGCCGGCCAAGGCGTGTCGCGCGGTTGCTGCGAGCGCCAAAAGCGCACCTCGCGCGCCCATCTTGCGGTCGATTCGAGTTACCCGAGTGCCCGGTGTTACCAGTAACTGAGATGCTGCTCCGAATAGCCCTCTGACTGGCCCGCCGTTGGTTGCTTCAAAGCAATTGGCGCCTGGCACAAAGACATGATCGCCAACCCTCAAACCGCATTCGAGCCCAGCCTCTATTACCTCGCCCGCAGCTTCATAGCCCGGCACCAGCGGGTAACCCATACCCGGGAAGGGTGGCATTGTGCCTGACCAGAACAGCTTTTCGGTGCCAGTTGATATGCCGCTATGTGCGATCTGAACCACTACATCTTTTGGTCCGGGCCGGGTCAGGCTCAACTGTCCCAGCGCTAGGTCTTTTGGCCCGGACAAGATGACGGCGTTGGTTTTCACGACCACTCCCCAGATGCCAGCGCGTGAGTCGCCGTTCGCGGCCGCACTTGATCTCTATAGTGTCATTCTAACCTTACATTATTGACTGTCAAATAAAATAGACACATTTGCATTCTGCCGCTCGCCTTTAGCCACGTGTGGCGACAATCACGGAAGTGACGAATGGTCTGAAAACCTTTTGATTTCTAATGTTTGAAAACCCAGCGCTTGCAAGTAGCCGACCAATTTCTTCTGGCGATCTGGTGCGCCCTGTCTGCATGGCGAGCGTGTAAATTGCAAAGTATACATCGGTCGAGCGTTCCGGCTTGTCGCCACCTGACATTGGTTCGGATATGATCAATTGCCCGGCTGGCGGAAGGGCTGCGTACACTGCTGACAGAAGGTGCCTTACGGTTGAGTCGCTGTGGTCGTAAAGCACGCGAATCAGGCTGATTGCGTCGGCTCCCTTTGGTAGCGTGTCGTCCTGAAAGCTGCCTGAATGCAGTCTTACCCGTCCCGAAAGTCCCGACTCAAACAGGCTTTGCCTTGCGTCGTCCAGTACAGCTGGCAAATCGAACAGCGATAGCTTCAACTTCGGATAGGCTACTCCCACCGCCTTCAGAAACGCGCCGCTGCCTCCGCCAACGTCCAGCAATCGATTGGTTTTGGTCAAGTCGATACGGCGCAGCGTGTCTTCGGCCACCAAAATCTGACTTTCCGCCATGAGAATAGAATAAGTGGCTGCCACAGTGGGATCCGTCGCGCCTGCCGCCCCAAAGACATAGGGCCAGAAACGCGCGAGCTCTGTGTTCTGTCCGCCCCTGATGAACTCTGCCGGATCTACCAAATCGGCGTAGAGCACACGATGATGTTTTACCATCGCCTCCAGCCCTGGAACACCCAATAGAGAAGCTCCGCGCACCGCCAAGCCATATTGGCCGTTGCGATACCGCCGCAGCAACCCGAGTCCGGCCCCGGCTTGAAGCAAGACCTGCATTCGTTCGGGGGGGGCCGCGCAAAGATCCGCAACTTGTTTTGGGAAAAGAGCTTCCTGTTCGAGAATATGAGGTATCCGCAGGTCGATCAGCGCCATCAGAACCTGAGAGTTGACGAAGCCTGCAGCAATATCAAAGAGAGCTGCACCTTCAGCCCGCGCGATGCGCTTCAATCCAGGTACCCGCGTTGCCCAACACTGAAAACGACGCGAAGCCGCGAGTTTCAGGAGCCAATTCTGGCGCATTCGCCGAGTCACTGATGGAACAGTCGCACTAATGTGGAATTTCCATCGGATGAAGTGCAGGGGCGACCGGTGTCATTCGCTCGGCATAGCGGCGAACCAATTGGGCCAGCGTTGCTTCTCCGGGGCACGAAGGGATGGAGGCTATTGCCCCACTCAGAATGTCCTTGAGGTGGCGAACTGCGCCCTGGACGCCCAACGAACTTACGGCATTTGGTCGGCCATGGGTCATATCCTGTCCGGACGGTTTGCCCAATGTTTCGGCGTCATACAGCGCATCGCGCAAGTCGTCGGCAACTTGAAAGGCCTCGCCAATCCGTGCGCCCAGTTCCTCCCAGGGCTCGGCATCCTGCCCTGCGGCAATCGCACCCATCTGCGTCGCGGCGATGAAAAGAGCGCCAGTCTTGGCACGATGATAGGCAGAAAGGTTGACTTGGGTCTCGCTTTCCCAGCCCTGACCGGCGCAGATGCCTCCTGGCATCCCGGTCCGTCGTGACAGGACTCTGATCAATTGCAGTGCGCGTCTGCAATCCTCGTCTGCCGCCTCGGCCAGTACGTCAAAAGCCAGCACAATAAGGCTGTCGCCGGTCAGCACGGCCAAAGGCTCAGAATAGGCGCGATGCACCGTCGGCTTGCCGCGACGGAGGTCGGCGTTATCGAAGCAGGGCAGGTCATCGTGAACGAGACTTGCACAATGGATCAACTCCAGCGCAATAGCGGCCGCCTCAGAAAGCTTTGGCCGGTCGTCACCACAGGCCATTGCGACGCTTAGAAGTATTGTCGGCCTGATCCTCGCACCCCCTGGAACTACCGCATACTGCAATGCCTGTGCCAACTTTGCCGGAGCATCTGATCCACCTGTCGCGCGCAAAAGTACGGAGATGGTGACTGCATCAAGTCTTGCATTGATTGTCATCTGAATGCTCCTCAGATTCTGCCTGAGCCAATTTGGACAGGTATTGTGTCAATTTTTTATTACACATAAGTGTAATTTATACTGGACAGATTTAAGCGACGAGTCAACAATCACTCATGACCGCAACCGGACAATCAATCGTAGTGATCGGGGCCGGCGTGGGAGGGCTCTGCGCGGCCATCCGTCTTGCATTGGCTGGCATGAATGTGACGCTGGTGGAAGCGCAGCTGACTCCCGGTGGCAAGATGCGCTCCATCCCATCGGAAGCGGGTCCAATTGATGCTGGCCCGACGGTGTTGACGCTGCGAAGCGTGTTTGACGAACTGTTTATGGCAGCGGGCGAACGGCTAGAGGATCACGTCACTCTCATCCCGCATTCGGTTCTGGCGCGCCACTGGTGGCGCGACGGCAGCAGACTGGACCTGCACGCGAGCGCAGAGGCAAGTGCGGCTGCGATTGCTGCTTTTGCGGGACTAAACGCTGAAGCGGAATTTATCCGCTTTCACCGCAAAACGGCGCAGCTTTACATGGCCTTCGACGGACCAATGTTGCAGGCGCCACGACCAAGCCTGACTCGCATCATCGCGAATACCTTGCGAGCCCCGAAAATCTGGACTGCTCTTCACCCTAGTCAAAGCCTTTCAAGCTATCTTGATAGATCATTCACTGACGCGCGTCTGCGGCAGCTGTTCGGTCGCTATGCCACCTATGTCGGTGGCACGCCCGATCTGTCTCCGGCGGTACTGGCGCTGATATGGCAGGCTGAAGCGCAAGGTGTCTGGTCGCCACTGGGCGGAATGACTCAATTGGCGCGCGCTTTGGCCGACCTTGCCGAACGCGCTGGAGTAAAACTGCGCTATGGCATCTCTGCCCAGAAGATTTTGCAGACAGCAGGGCGGGCGAGCGCAGTTGTCTTATCCGACGGCAGCACGTTTAAATGCGATGCTGTAGTGTTCAACGGTGATCCGGCGGCATTACTCGCTGGTCTGTTGGGAAACGGCCCTCAGCAGGCCTTGTCGTCGCGTGCCGCGCATCCGCGCAGTCTTTCAGCGTGGGTCTGGTCCTTTGCGGCAAAACCTTCCGAAATTGATCTGCAACATCACAACGTTTTCTTCGGCTCGGACCCGGCGCTTGAATTCAGTCCAATCTCGAATGGTCGGATGCCAGAGGAGGCCACGCTGTACGTTTGTGCCCAGGATCGTGGGATGCCCGGCGGATCTCAAGCAGGTGCTGAGCGCTTTGAAATCATTATGAACGCCCCAGTTAGATCCACCCGATCACCGCAAGAGACATCACAATGCCGCAGCATGACCTTTCCGCAGTTGGCACGGTTCGGGCTGACATTCGATCCGCAACCACGCGATCAGGCTTTGATGACGCCACACGGCTTCTCAGTGATGTTTCCGGGGTCGGAGGGTTCGCTTTACGGTCGGAGTCCGCACGGGAAGATGGCGAGTTTTCATCGGTCGGGGGCGCGGACGCGGATGCCAGGTCTTTATCTGTCTGGCGGCGGCGCTCGTCCGGGGGCGGGGGTTCCGATGGCGGCATTATCCGGCAAGCACGCGGCCGAAGCGATCTTGAGCGACCTGACTTCGGCGTCACAGTTGCCCCTGATGGCTATGCGTGGTGGTATGTCGATGGTATCTCGGCTGACGGGACAAAAGCTGTCTCGGTGATCGGTTTCATCGGTTCTGTTTTTTCGCCTTGGTATGCTTGGTCCGGGCGCCGCGATCCGGCCAATCATTGCTGCATGAACGTGGTCACTTACGGCCCGCGCGGACGCTTTTCCATGACCGACCGGGGGCGCTCCGCGTTGCGCCAAAGTCGCGATCAACTGGACATAGGGCCTAGCCGGATGAGTTGGCAGAATGGCACTCTGGTGATCGACGTAAACGAGATATCGGCTCTGCCAATGGTCACCCGGGTGGAGGGTCAGATCCGCGTGACGCCCTCCGCCGTGACCGAGGTTGAGGCGCTTCTGTCTCGCGATGGTAGCCATATCTGGCGTCCCTTCGCGCCTTCGGCAATCATCAACGTTGACTTGTCGCAAGGTCACCGATGGACCGGTCATGGTTACTTCGATGCCAACTTCGGCAATTCCGCTCTTGAGGCGGAATTTGAACGTTGGACATGGGGGCGATACCCCTTCGCTTCGGGTGGCACCGCTTGCTTCTACGATGGATTGCGCCGCGATGGATCGACATTGGCGCTAGGGCTGCAATTTGCCAACGACGGGACTGCTATGGAAATCGCACCCCCGCCACTACAACCCTTTGCGCGAACGCGTTGGGCAATTTCCCGTGACACCCGGTGTGAGGCGTCTGCCCGCCCACGTCAGGTCATGGCACTACTCGATGCGCCCTTCTACAACCGTTCAGTCGTACAGACCCGCATAAACGGAAAGGATGTCACGGGCGTTCATGAAGCACTGGACCTCAACCGCTTTCGATCGCCGATCGTCAAGGCGATGCTTGCGTTGCGAGTGCCGCGTAGGGCGAACTGGCCCTAGACTGCGTCAGGGCTCAACAAATGCTCAACAAATGTTGCATTTAGCATCCAAGCGGCTGTTCTAGGGAAGCGATTGTCAGGCGCCTGCGCGATCCAGAGGTCGACTCGCCCGATCATTCATTTCCATCTGTGCGAGTGCTGCAAACAGGGCGTCAGAGCGGCTGAATCTTTCCTGTTTCTGCGCAGCTGCCTCTACAAGGAACGCCGTTTCTGCCCGGGACGGTGCGTGCAGTACCGCAGATCCAGGAAGCGCTACCGATGCTACACTTCGTGCAATCGATAGTCCTAGCCAACCCAGTTTCTGAAGGCCCGAAGTTCTCGCCCGTACAGTCACGCTGTCATAGCCGCTTCTTGCAACGGCCCCGCCAATTCCGGCATAAACGTGCCGCGCGGCGTAAATCCCCGGCCTGCAAGAC
>JBATMT010000288.1:0-3132 GCA_049289975.1 Paracoccaceae bacterium
AAGGAGATCCTTGCCCGGCTGGACGCCGGCGCCAAAGGCTTTGCCGCCGCCGCCCGGGAAAGCGATTGCGGGTCCAAGGCATCAGCCGGGCATCTGGGCCAGCTTGGCCCCGGCGATACCGTGCCCGAGTTCGAGGCCGCCCTGCGCACCCTGACCGAAGGCAGCCTGACGCCCGCCCCGGTCTTGTCGCGGCACGGCTGGCACATCATTCGCCTGAATGCCACGGCACCGGGGCAGGTGCTGCCCTATGAAACCGTTCGCCCAAAGATCGCGCAGGCGTTGGAGAAAGCCGCCTGGACCCGCGCCTCGCGTGATTTTGTCGAAACGCTGGCAAAGGCTGCCCGGATCGAAGGCGCAAGCCTTGCCCCGATCTGAGCACCCCTCAGGAAGCCGATCATGAAACCGTCAGAGCCAGCGCAGCGCGGAAGCGGGCTGAACCCCACAGACACCGCGCTGATCGCCAACCCGCTGGAGTTCATCAGCGTCGATCACCTACGCGAGCGGCAGATCTGCGTGGTGATTGACGGGCTAGCAACGGCAGCTTCGTTTGACCGGCACGCAGCGCTGGTTGTGTTGCGGTTTTTGAATGAAGAGTTGAACGTGCACATGCGCGACGAGGCTGAGGATTTGTTCCCCCTGCTTGCCCGGCGTTGCCCGGCCGAGGATGACATCGGCCGCGTCATCACCCGCATTTGCACTGATCTGAACGCAGCAGCCGCGCTTTTGCCCCTCATCCGCACGATCCTTGCCCGTAGCCTCGATACGGGCAGTGATCTTGCGGCCGCCGACCGCAAGACCCTGATCCGGTTCGCAGGCCATGTGCGGCGTCACCTTGCCGCCGAAAACGCGATCCTGCTGCCGATCGCGCGGCTTCGCCTGACCCGACGTGATCTGCACAGTCTGTCGCGCCACATGCGGTCCCGGCGTGGTTTGTCGAAAGATGCGGGGGCGCCGGATGTTGGATGATCTGATGGCGCGCAATCGAAGCTGGTCCGCAAGCCGCCAGGCGCAGGAGCCGAGCTACTTTACACGCCTCGCAGCGCTTCAGGCGCCGGAGTATTTCTGGATCGGCTGTTCGGACAGCCGGGTTCCGGCCAATGTCGTTGCAGGCCTTGATCCCGGCAAGGTGTTTGTCCACCGCAATGTCGCCAACATCGTCCATTCCTCGGACATGAACCTGCTCTCGGCGCTGGAGTTCGCGGTCGAGGTGTTGGCTGTGCGCGAGATCATCGTTTGCGGGCATTACGGCTGCGGCGGTGTCAGGGCAGCGACTGAAGATCTGCCGCACGGTCTGACGGACCATTGGCTGGAGCCCATCCGGCGGCTGGCGCGCTCATACGCTGTCGATCTGGGACGCGAGCGCGACATGGAAGGGCGGCGCGACCGACTGGCTGAGTTCAACGTTGTCGAAGGGGTTCGGCGGGTTTGCGAAACGCCGATCCTGCAACGCGCTTGGGCGCGCGGGGCGAATTGCCGTGTGCATGGGCTGATCTATGGGCTGAAGGACGGGCTGTTGCGCGACCTCGATTGCAGCATCAGCCCCGGACATTTCAAGGAAGAGGCGGCACAATGAGTATCCTGCAGCCAGTAACGCGGTCCGGCTGTGGCTGTGACGGGCATGATGTCGGAAAGCAGTTGGTCACCATCGATGCGGCACTGGCCGTGATCGCCGATCGCACGGCCGCCGTTCACGGAACAGAGGACATCCCGCTTGGCCAGGCCCTCGGCCGCGTTCTGGCAAGACCTGTCACGTCACGCTCCATGTCCCCACCATTCGACAACGCTGCGATGGATGGTTTTGCTTTTGCATCTGGGGGGCTGTTGGGTGACGGGCCGTGGATGCTTGACGTCGTGGCGCGGGTCCCGGCTGGGCAATGCTCGGCAGTACCGCTTGTCGGCCTGCAAGCTGCGCGCATCTTTACCGGAGCCAAGGTTCCCGAAGGCGCGGATGCAGTGGTACTGCAGGAAGAGGTCAAACGGACCGGCAGCACCATCCGCATCGATCGGCGACCAAAGCCCGGCCTCAATATCCGCCGCGCGGGCAGCGAGATGGGGGCAGGGATCACGGTTCTGCAACAAGGTCGGCGGCTTGACGCGCGCGCGATTGCCGCGTGTGCTGCTGCCGGGGCAGGGACAGTGACTGTGCGGAGGCGATTGCGCGTGGCCCTTCTGGTGACCGGGGATGAAATCCGCGATGCAAGTGCGGGGCGTGCCGGGGCCCAGATCTGGGATGTGAATACCCCCATGCTGACCGCCCTCCTGACGCAGCCCCAACTTGATCTTGTCGCTGTCGAACAGGGTCTGGACAGTCGTGATGGGCTGTTTCTGCAGATCGCAGAGATGGCGGCCAGCGCCGATCTTGTCATTACCACAGGCGGCATATCGGTCGGCGAAGAGGACCACGTCAAGCCAGTCCTGCTAACGTTGGGTGGTGATATCCATTTCGGCGGCGTTGCGATCAAGCCGGGTAAGCCAGTGTCCTTTGGCTGGGTCCGGGGTGCATCTTGGCTGGGCCTGCCGGGCAATCCATTGTCTGCCTTCGTGACTTGGCAGATCTTCGGCACGGCTTTGGTCGCCAGATTGGCTGGCGATGCAGGACAAGGCGAAAGGCGCCACGTCGTCACGGGCACGGCGATTTCCAGAAAGGCCGGGCGCTGCGAACTGCGGCCCGCAACTTGCGCTGGCTTTGACGGCCAAGGACGTGAGGTCGTGACGTTCGAAGCTGAAACACATTCCGCCCATGTCTGCACGCTGCCTGCGGCGGACGGTCTGATCTACTTGCCCGCCGATTGCGATTTCCTGCCCGCAGGCGCGCTTGTCGAATTCCAACCCTTCTGCCGGACCTAAGGAGGCCCAGAATGAACCTTGCTTACACCATGGCACCGGGCCGGGGCGATACCGATCTTATTCTGCTCAAGTTGGCAAAAATGCTTGCCGCGCGCGGCCTTCGCTGCTGCGGCACAGTCCAGATCAACTCGGAGCGCCCCGATGCGGGGCCCTGCGACATGGATGTTCAGGTTTTGCCCGATGGTCCGATACTGCGGATCAGCCAGGACCTCGGCCGCGACTCGCGCGGTTGCAGACTTGACCCGGCGGCTTTGGAGACGGCGGTCGGTCTGGTATCCGCCAGCA
>JBATMT010000289.1:0-2855 GCA_049289975.1 Paracoccaceae bacterium
CACATGTCGGGCGCCATCACCCGCAAACCCTCCCAAGCCTTCAGCCCGGCATACGTCAGCATCGCATCGGAGCCGCCGGTAATTACCGCAGGACAAGCGCCCGATCTCACCATCTGGAAAGCCAGCCCCATCGCGTGGTTGGACGAGGCACAGGCAGAGGATACCGAAAATACTGCTCCGCCAAATCCGCCCTCTATGCTTATCCGGGACGCCGCCGCATTGTGCATCAGCTTTGGCACCGCGAGCGGGTGGGTTCGCTCACGCCCTTCGGCGTAAAGCCCCCGCGCCACTTCATCGCTTGTGGTCAGGCCACCTCCGGCGGTTCCGATGATGACACCCGTTGCCCGACGAAGTTCAGCGCTGTCAGGAAATGCCGCACCCAAGAGCGCCTCCCGAGCCGCGACGGCCGCAAATTGGGCAAAGCGATCCAGCCTGCCAACATCGGCCCTGTCGAAATGCTCGTCCGGCCGGAACTCCTGCACCTGCGCCGCAACACGTATGGTCAGTCCTTCAACACCGGGAATATTCAGCGGTCCGATCGCTGTTCGTGCGTTCCGAAATGCCGCCAAGGTCCCCGGCACGTGATGAGCAAGCGCGTTCACCGTCCCCGCGCCGGTGATCGCAACCCGCTTCACTGGTTTGCAGCGATCAGCGCCTCGACCGCAGCGACGACCGTTCCGACAGTGGTCATGTCAAAGGTGCTGCCGTCCGGATCATTGGCGTTGAAAGGTACGGAGACGTCAAACGTCTCCTCGATGGCAAATATCGTCTCGACCAACCCGAGACTATCAAGGCCAAGATCCTCAAGCGACATGTCGACCGTCACCGTGTCAGGGTCGAGTACCGCATGACGCGCAATTATATCAATAACTTGCGCCTCAACGCTCCGAGGCATCGCCGCCCCCTGAAGTGTCCTTGCCGCTACCCAGAACGACTGAGCGAAGCTCTGCCACCTGCTGGAACAACCGCCCCAACCGACGGATATTCTTCCAGGCTTCGACGTGCTGCTCCATCTTCAGAGCCGGGTAACCAAGCAGCACCCGCCCCGCCGGTGCGTTCGTGAATATCTTTGTCGCACCTCCGGCGATGACGTCATTGCCCACGAAGATATTATCCGACACGCCACACTGCCCGCCAAGCACAACCCGATCCCCGATACGCGCAGAGCCGGCGATGCCGACCTGTCCGCACAAAAGGCAATCACGGCCGACCTCAACGTTGTGGCCGATGTGTACGAGGTTATCGAGCTTGGTCCCCGATCCGATGCGCGTCGAACGAATGGTGCCTCGGTCGATTGCGACATTGGCACCAATTTCTACATCGTCCCCGATCTCGACGGCACCAAGCGAGTGAATCCTGATCCAGCTTTGTTCCTTCAGGCCTTCACGGGTGCCAAGCGTCTCGCGAATTTCCTCTACACCCGATTTTTCTGGCGTCACAAAAGAGAATCCGTCTGCCCCAATGACCGCTCCGGGCTGGCAAATGAACCGATCCCCGATCACCACGCGCGCACCGATCCGGGCACCCGAAAGGATCAGGGGATCATCGCCGATTACGGCATCTGCACCGATGCTGACATGCGAGGCAACGCGGCACCTTGCTCCGATCCGAACGCCCGGTCCGATCACCACAAATGGCCCGATGGATGCGTCAGGCCCGATTACGGCCGTTTCCGCCACGATTGCGGTCGGATGCACACCCGCAGCGATGCCGGGGCCAAGGTCCAGCACTCGCGTCAGCCCCGCCATCGCCAGACGCGGACGTTCCACGAAGATCGCCGCGCGCAGCCCAAGTGCCTTGTAGTCCGCGCCAGCCCACAGAACCGCAGCCCGTGCGCGCCCTTTTGCAATGCCGTCCGCATAGCGTGGGTCCATAGCAAGCGCCAGATCGTCAGGCCCCGCCGATGCGGGCTCCGACGCACGCGCCACACCAAATGTCAGATCGCCGTCTGCCTTGGCGTCCAGCGCCGCCGCAATCGCGCCGATGCTGAGCAATGTTCCTGCCTCGGACATAGACCCTCTCCGGCCAACCATACGTTTCAGGTTTACCCCTGAACCTCTGGCAAGACCACCCCGGCAGCCTTCATCGCCTCGAAGATTTCCGCATCGCGCCCGTAGACGTCACGCCGATACTCGATATGGCCCTTCGCGTTGGGCCAGGCGGTGAAGTAGACCAAATGCACAGGAACCGGGCTTTCCAGCTTCAAAACGGATTCGCGTCCGGTATCCAGATAGGACTTGAAAAGCCCCTTCGGATCGCTGCTTTGCAGCGCCAGGAGTGTGTAGGCCAGATCGAACGGCCGCCCCAGCCGGATGCATCCGTGGCTGAATGCGCGGACTTCCTTCTCGAAAAGCGGCTTCGACGGCGTGTCATGCAGATAGATGTTCCACTGGTTGGGGAACATGAACTTGACCAGCCCAAGCGCATTGTCATCCGACGGCGCCTGCGACATCGAGAATGGGAAATTCCGTTCGGTAAACTGGGTGAAGTCGACCTGAGTCCGGTCTATCTGCCGCCCGTTGCGATCCACGATCCGCAAATGCCGTGCCGCGTTCGGGTTCTTCTGCAGCATCGGCAGATATTCCTTCACGGTGATCGACCGTGGCACATTCCACGTCGGGTTGATCACCATGAATTCCATCTGATCCGAAAACTCCGGGCTCCGCCGGTCCTTCTGGTTCATCCCGACAACCGTCACCGTTTCGAAAGTGACCTTGCCATCATCGATCACCTTGGCGGTAAAGTCCGGCAGGTTGACCCAGATGTGACGCGAGCCAAGCGGCACGCCATTCATCCAGCGCACGCGCTCCATCGCGACCATGACCGACCGCAGCCGTTCGGCGGGCGTTCTGTTC
>JBATMT010000290.1:0-2651 GCA_049289975.1 Paracoccaceae bacterium
GCCATGAT
Organism: Paracoccaceae bacterium; assembly: GCA_049289975.1. Taxonomy (GTDB): domain Bacteria; phylum Pseudomonadota; class Alphaproteobacteria; order Rhodobacterales; family Rhodobacteraceae; genus TMP-24. The sequence continues at coordinate 9 of JBATMT010000290.1, forward strand.
CGTGATCCATCCCGCCCCCAGAGACTGCGCCGCCTCGGTCAGCGTCGCCACATCGATGGTCCGCAAGCCGGTATCCACCGCCCTGTACATATAGGGCAGCGCCAGCGTCGCATAACCGAACATCAGCAGGATGTTCGTGCCCGTTGCCGTCCCGGTCAGCGGCAGCCAGCTCGACGTGTTGTAAAGCCGGATATAGCCGAACACGATGACGATTGCCGGAATGACCAGCGGCAACAGCGTGATGAACTCGATATAGGGCCGCAGACCCGGCAACTTCAGCCGCACCCAATAGGCAGTCGGCACCACCAGCAGCACACCGAAAGCAATGGTGAACACCGCCATCATCGTCGAAAAGCCGAAGGTTTCCTGAAACTTCGGATCGCCCAGCACCTTCGCATAGGCGTCGAATGAATATTCACCCCGGCGCATCTTCAGCGAAAACAGCGCCATGCCGATCAACGGCAATATGAAATACAGCATCCCGAAAAAGAGTGCCGACCAGGACCACAAACGGTTCATTTCAGCCACCTTTCAGACCGCGCGCGCAGCCAGATGTAGATCGTGTTGGCTATCCCGGTGATCACGATCATCCCGAACGCCAGCGCATAGCCCAGATTTGGGTTGCCCAGCACGTCACCACGTATCTGCGCAAACAGCAGGATCGGCACGATGTTCAGCGAAGAACCGGTCAGCGCGATAGCGGTTGCCACGGCTCCGAATGCATTGGCAAAAAGCAGAGCAAACGTCCCCAGCAGCGACGGAAACAGGATCGGCAGGGCAACCATCCGCCAGTATTGCGGCCCGGTCGCGCCAAGGATCGAGGCCGCTTCCTTCCATTCCTTCTTCAGACCATCAAGCGCCGGCGTGATGATCAGGATCATCAGCGGGATCTGGAAGAACAGATAGGTCAGCGTCAGACCCCAGAAACTCAGGATGTTGAAGCCAAGGCTGCGCAGGTCGATGCCAAGCTGCGTGCGCAAGAACACCGTCACCATGCCCAGAGGGCCAAGCGTCGCCAGAAAGGCAAAGGCCAGCGGCACACCGGCAAAGTTCGATGCCACGCCAGAAAAGGTCAGAAGCGGCCCACGGATCGCCTTCGGCAGACCGCCCAGCACCATCGCCGCCGACATGGCGAAACCGATCAGGCAGCCAAGCAGCGACGACGCAACGCTGATCTTGATCGAGATCAGATAGGCGGCCGGGATCGAGCCGGATCGAAGCTGGTAAAGGTTCTCAAGAGTGAACTGCCCGTCTGCAGTCTGGAACGCGCCGATAACGATGTTCATCGTCGGCAAGATCAGGAACAGCACCGCGAATATCGCGAATGGCAGAACCCCCAGCCAATGCAGCGGCAGCCTCATGGGCGCGGAAGCCCGTTTGTCGGATGACATGGATGACCTGTTGGATCGTGGTTTATTATTATGAACCCGCCCCGGTCAGACCTTGGGTCAGCCGGGGCGGGCAATGTCGCGTCAGAGCAGATTACTGAACGTTGGCGCCAACGACAGAATCCCAACCCTCGGTGACGGCCTTCTTGTTGGCGTCAACTTCGTCGAGCGTCGGGAAGTAGGCAGCTTCATAAGAAGCAGCCGGCGGCAGCGCGTCCAGCAGGTCTTGCGGGATCTTGCCGGCCTTCGACATCGCGTTGAAGCGCGCCGGGTGGCAGTAGCCCTTCAGCCACAGAAGCTGACCTTCGTCTGAATAGAGGTATTCCATCCAGAGTTTTGCTGCGTTCGGGTGCGGCGCATAGGCCGAGATCGCCTGAACGTAGACACCAGCCTGAACGCCGGTTGCCGGAACAACGACTTCGACCGGCGGGTTGCCAGCGAGCGTGTCCTTGGCGGCCAGCGCGTTATAGTCCCACATCACGACGATCGGGGTCGCGCCTTGGGCCAGCGTGCCCGACTTGCCGATGACCGGCACGAAGTTGCCCGCCTTGTTCATTTCGGCGAAGTAGTCGAGACCGGCTTTGCCAGCGGCTTCACCCGCCGCAGCGCCTTTGCCAAGACCGGCCGCATGAACCGCCAGGATCGCCTGGTTCGACGCACGCGGGTCACCAGCCAGAGCAACCTGGTTGGCATATTCCGGCTTCAGAAGGTCAGCCCAGTCAGCCGGGGTGGTCTTGACCAGATCCTTGTTCACCAGGAACGACATCACGCCATAGTAGTCGCCATACCAATGGCCATCGGCGTCCTTGATGGTGTCCGGGATTTCGTCCCATGTCGCGACTTTGTACGGCTGGGTCAGGCCATCGGCTTTCGAGGACGGGCCATAGGCCAGACCAACGTCGATGACGTCGGGAGCCTGCGGGCCCTTGTTGTCCTTGTTGGCCTTGATGGCTTCGACTTCGTCAGCCGAACCCGCATCAGGGTTCAGTTCGTTGACGGCAATTTCCGGATATTTGGCCTTGAAGCCGTCGATCACCGCGCCGTATCCGCACCAGTCATGCGGCAGAGCGATGGTCGTGAGCGAACCTTCGGCTTTGGCAGCAGCTTCAAGATCGGCCATAGCGTCTGCACGCACCATTGCCGTCGAAGCCAGCAGCGCCGCCACGCTAGCTGAAAGAACGATTTTTTTCGTCATCATTGGTTTTTGACTCCCGTTGTGATGTCCGGGCCCGTTTTGGGCTCTGGACTGCCTTAC
>JBATMT010000291.1:0-4078 GCA_049289975.1 Paracoccaceae bacterium
ATAGGCCCGAGGTCACCGCCCGCTTCGGAAAGTCCCGGCCTTCGGCATAGCCTTCAACCGCGTCCGCAAAAAAACGGTCCAGCCGCGCCAGCGCCCGTTCTTCCCCAACCTCCAGATGCGGCAGAACAACTGCCGCCCCCCGCTGCATAGCAGCCCCCATCCGCCAGTCGGCCAATGCCTCGGACCTCGGCCAGTCCACAGGCCCCGCCAGCCGCGTGGGCGTCGGCAACGCCCGCCCCGGATCGCGCGCCCTAACCGACCGCCAGAAAGGCGTGAACACCGAATAGGGCGTCCCTGCCCCGGTAGTCACATCCTTTGGCTCGAAGAGTAGCGCACCCGCAAAGCTCCGCGCCTCGATCCCGCGCTCCGCGAGGTCCGCCTTCATCACTCGATCGCGCGCAATATGGGACGGCTCATAATAGCGCGTCCAAAACACTGCGCCCGCCCCCGTTTCGCTGATCAGCGCATCAATCACCTCTGACGCACGCCCACGCCGCAAGATCAGCCGCGTCCCTAGTCTCTCCAGCGCGCCCGCAAAGGCCTCTAACCCCAGCCCCAATCGCCATTTCGGTGCCGCACCCAGTGACTCGACGGATTCATCATGAATGAACACCGGAATGACCGGCCGCGCGCTCAGCGCCGCCTCGCTCAGCGCGGGATGGTCGTCCAGCCGCAAATCACGGCGAAACCACAGCAATATCGGTGCCTGGCTCACAGGGCGCCCCTCATTTTCTGACCCCAAATACACCGGGGTTGGCCCGGACAGGTCCGGGCCAAGGGCAGAACCCCAGACCCTTAAAGTACCTTGTCGAGTGCCCCGATCAAGCGCGCCACATCCTCTGCCGAGGTGTAGTGCACCATGGACATACGCAAGACACCCCGCTCCAGATCAATCCCCATCGCGGTAAGTGGGCGAACTGCATAGAAATCCCCCGCCCAACAATTAATCCCGAGCTTGCCAAGGTGTTCCGAGATCGGCTCCGCCGCCCGATCCAGCGCCACCGCAACGGTCGGAGCACGCTTTGCCGCATCGCGTGGCCCGACCAGCCGGACGTCATTGCGCGCCGCAAGATAGTCCAGAAGAGGCTGGCACGCCGCCACCTCCTGAGCCCGCATCAAGTCATGTACGGCCGCGCCTCGCTTCGCCGCATCCGGCTCCGCAGCAAAGTGATGGGCATGGAGCGCATCGAAGTAATCTGCCATACCCGCCGCCGCCGCGATCTGCGCGTGGTCAGGCCCTGCCGGCGTGAAGCGTTTGTAAAGCGTATCGCCGTTGAAATAGTGCCCCTGATTGGGCAACCGCATCCCCAGATCCTCACGGATCACCATGATGCCCTGATGTGGCCCGTACACCTTGTAGGCGGAGAACAGATAGATATCCGTCCCAAGCTCGGCCACATTTGGCAACCCGTGCGGTGCATAGCTCACCCCATCCACGCAGGTTGCCGCCCCTGCCTCGTGCGCGATCTCCACGATCTCGGCGACTGGGTTGATTTCGGCGACAACGTTCGAGCAATGCGGGAAACAGACCATACGAACTTTGCCGTCTGCCAGCAGAACCTTCAGCCGCGCCGGGTCCAGATGCCCTGTCTCCGGGTCGATCTGCCACTCCCGCACCTCGTGCCCCTCTTCGGCCAACCTCCGCCACGGCCCCGAATTCGCCTCGTGGTCCTGATTGGTAACCACGATCGCCTCACCCGGCTTCAGCCAGCGCCGTACCGCTTGCGCCAACACATACGTGTTTGCCGTCGTCGACGGCCCGAAACTCAGTTCGTGCCGAGCGACGCCCATCATTGCCGCAAGCCGCGTCCGCGCCTCATCCATCTCAGCGCCCCCGGCCTGTGCGGCGGCGTAGGGTGCATAGGGCTGCACCTTCCGCTCGCGGTAAAAGCGCGTTAGCCGGTCAATCACCTGCTGGCAGGCATAAGACCCCCCGGCGTTCTCGAAGAACGCCTGATCCTTCAGCCCCGCGACCGAAAAAGCCGGAAACTGCGCGCGGACAAAACTCATGTCGATGCTGGTCATCTGTCGAACCTTCTAATCCAATCTGTTGCGACTTGACCCCGGACTTTGCCCATCAGGAACTCAACCCAGAGCCTTGGCAGGTCTTCCAGCCGAGCCGACAGATCTTCGCACTGAAGGTCTTTCGGCAGGCACCGGCATCTTGCGAAGTCCACGCATCAGGTTCGGGACGCCTGAGAACCGGGCCGTCCTTCGCATAACGCAACAAAATCGGGAAATAAAGTGCTTCTCAAACCACCCAGACCCGCAATTTAATGAGCAGCCCGAACGAAATGCTTGCCAAAAAGTATCGAGCAGCTATGTTTTGATCAAATTATAAACTGGGGATGTACATGAAATTCACGAACCTGCTTGCGGCGCTCGCCGTAACGGTCAGCGCAGCTATGCCTGCTGCGGCCGCTGACCCCGAACTGACCGTCCTTGACTGGGCCGGTTTCGACATCGAAGGGCTCTATGCGGTCTACAAGGAAAAGTACGGCGACGCGCCGACTTATTCGCTGATTGGATCGGACGATGAAGCCTTCCAGAAGGCTGTGTCCGGCTTCAAGGCCGACACAATCGCACCCTGCTCGCAGATGGTTGGCAAATACCGCGACGCGGGCCTGATCGAGCCATGGGACGCCTCCAAGATCCCGGCAATTGCAGACATCGACCCAAAGTTCTTCGATTCTCCGATGATCAAGGATGATCAGGGTCTTTGGTTCGTCCCGGCAAACTGGGGTGCCACAGCGATCGCATTCAACAAGGACGAAGTGCCCGCCGAAGACGTGGCTTCCCTTCAGGTCTTCGCCGACCCGAAATACGCTGGCCGCGTTTCCCTGCCTAACTCGTCCGACGACGTATGGGCACTGGCTTACCTCGCCACGGGCGTGACAAGCTGGGCAAACATCTCCGACGATCAGTTCCTGGCCGCATCTGACTGGCTGCGCAAAGTTCACCCCAACGTCCGCGCCTACTGGAACGACTCCGCCGAGCTTAGCCAGCTCATGGCCTCCGGCGAAGTCCTCGTCGCCTGGTCGTGGAACGACGCCGTCGCCCTTCTCGCCCAGCAAAGCTTCCCCATAGGCTTCCAGCGCGAAGCCAAGGAAGGCTCCTCGACATGGTTCTGCGGCTATGTGAACGCCAAGAACGGACCGGGCAACGAAGAGAAAATCTACGACTTCATCAACTCGTGGCTCCGTCCTGACGCAGCGCCCATCCTGGTCGAAGCGATGGGCTATGGCCACACAAATACCAAGGGCATGGCGACCATTCCATCCGAGGATCTTGCTGCCGCTGGCCTTGGCCCAATCACCGGACCGAATTTCGCGCAGACGCCCAAAGACCCTGCGCTCCATGAACGCCAGTTGGCCGAGTTCGAAAAGATCAAGGCTGGCTTCTGATCGCCATCCGGCCCACTCGTGATCAAACCGAAACATATCGACATTCAGGCGCCCGAAATTCGGACGTCTGCTGCAATCTCGGGCAATGTTCAGCCACATCACGCGGTTGAGCATTGCAGCGCATCCCCCAACGCCCTAAATAAAATCTGCACTCGGGGGATGTTGCGCCAAAGAATGGGAACCTTTTCAGGACAACGCCCACATAGCCGGGGCCGCTTCACTCGCGGGCCGCTTCACCACTTGGCCCACTGCCATCAGGAAGGACAAAAATGAAATTCACCAGATTGCTCATGGCTTCCGCAGTTGCTCTGGCTGTCACTCAGCCGGTCCGCGCTGCCGATCCCGATCTCCTCGTCCTTGATTGGGCCGGTTTCGAGGTTGACGGCCTCTTTGCCGCTTACAAGGAAAAGAACGGTGACGGGCCGACCTATTCCTTCTTCGGCTCAGACGACGAGGCTTTCCAGAAAGTTGCCTCCGGCTTCAAGGCCGACGTGGTCCACCCCTGTGCTCAGATGGTCTCGAAATACCGCGAGGCGGGCCTGATCGAGCCGTGGGACGTTTCCAAAATCCCGGACTTCAAGAATATCGACCCGAAATTCCTGAGCTCGAAGGTGTTCCAGGATGAAGGCGGCGTCTGGTATCTCCCGACCGACTGGGGCGTAACGGCCATCGCC
>JBATMT010000292.1:0-9149 GCA_049289975.1 Paracoccaceae bacterium
CGGCAACCCCGTGCCGATCATCGAATCGCGTGTAACCAGCGTGCGCAGCCGTTCCTCGCTCCAGTGTTCGGTCCCGGCAGGCCGCATCGGCACCACAAGATAGCGCACCTCGGCGGTGGAATCCCAAACCCGCACCGTCTGGCCCTCTGGCAGGGTCACGCCAAAATCGGCCAGCACCTTGCGCGGCTCCCGCACGGCCCGCGCCCGATAGGCATCGGACTTGTACCAGGCGGGCGGAATTCCCAAAAGCGGCCACGGATAGCACGAGCACAGGGTACAGACGACCATGTTGTGAGTCGCGGCCGTGTTCTCGACGGCCACCACATGCTCGCCCTGCCGACCGGAAATCCCCAGCTCGGTCATTGCCGCATTGGCATCCGCCATCAGGTTCGCCCTAAAGCCGGAATCGGCCCACGCCCGCGCCACCACTTGTGCGCCCAGATGCGGCCCGACCTTCTTTTCATAGGTTTCAAGGATCGCTTCCATCGCGGCCGGATCGACGAGCCCCTTGTTCACAAGGATCGTCTCCAGTGCCTTGACCCTCAGCGCGGGGTCAGACGGCAATAGCGAATGCGGGTGGTCGTGGTCATGGTGATCATGTGGCATTGCAAAAGCTTGCAACCAGCGCCCGGCTTTGTCCAGTCACGGCCTTTCAGGCGCGCCAGAACAGCTTGCGCGCTTCGCGCTCTGCCTCTGCGCGGGTCAGGTCGAGATCACGCAGGTATGCGTCCTCGAGCCGACGCAGCGCCTTGCGGCTTCTGTGCCGTTCGCCCCACAGGCGCAGGGCTTTCCCAAGCCGCCAGTGCTTCAGCCCTACATAGGCTTCGGAAATCATCGTTCTTGCCATGATCAGCCTCCTTTTGCTGAACCTGATATAGAGCCTTGTCGTGCTAATATGGTTCGCTTAGCATCGAACTATGGAAGACGGACCAGACATCGCCCGAGTGGCGTCCCTGATCGGCGACCCGGCGCGTGCCCGGATGCTGATGGTGCTTATGCGCGGCGAGGCGCGGACCGTCAGCGAACTGGCCTCCGAGGCCGGTATTGGCCTGCCGACGGCAAGCGCGCATCTGTCGCGCCTCGAAGAAGGGGGCCTGATCGTGCAGCGAAAGTCAGGGCGTCATCGTTACATGACCCTTGCCTCGGACGCGGTCGCCGGGTTGATCGAAGCCCTGATGGGCTTTTCCGGCCAGCATGCCGACGAACTTGCCGAAGCGTCGCGTCGCAAGCCCGGCCCACGCGACCCTGACCTGCGATCGGCGCGCGTCTGCTACAATCATCTTGCCGGTGACCGTGGCGTGCAGCTTTACGACAGTCTGGTCGCGCGCGGTTTCCTGATGGAGAACCACGCGGGCCTTACACTGACCGACCAGGGCTGGGACTTCGCCAAAAGCCTTGGCATATTGCCCGATCAATTTGCCAGCATACGGCCTCCGCATTGCCGCGCCTGTCTCGACTGGAGCGTGCGGCGCAGTCACCTTGGCGGGCGACTGGGCCGCGCCTTCCTGCAAGCGATCGAGGCCAACGGGTGGGCGCGACGGGTACCGGGAACGCGTATCGTTCGCATGAAGCCGCCGGGCTTGACCGCCTTTGACCGGACTTTTCCCCCTGTCCCGCCGAAAGCGGGGCAGGGGACTTTCTGAGCGGTGGGGAGCCAGACCTCAGAAATCAGTCACGCCTATGTCTTTCAACAGATAGGGCGGCAGGTCCTTGATCGCATAAAGCGTCTTGCGACCGTATTTGGATTCCAATTCCACCGGGAACTCTTCCTTGGCGAAAAACCGCGAAATTGTGGTGAAAAGCCCGGCGCGTGGCCCATGAGTTGCTGTCATCGTCGTCATTTTCGGACCTCCTTCCGATGTGTCGTTGGAGCTGTTTTGCCTGAATTTCCTCTTTTCCACCAATCGAACGTAGGCTACCTTCCATAAGGAGGTTTAATGGCTATGAATGCACTGGAACTCCCATCTATGCCACCACTTGCCGCCGTCCGCGCCTTCGAGGCTGCGGCACGCCACGGCAGCTTTACCGCAGCCGCATCCGAACTGGGCATGACGCAGGCGGCGGTCAGCTATCAGATCAAGATCCTTGAAGATCGGGTCGGTCAGCCCCTGTTCCGCCGCCGGGCGCGGGGTGTGACGCTGACCCACGAGGGCGCACGGCTCGCCGACAAGGCGGGCGAGGCGATGGAGATATTGCGTCAGGCTTTTGCCGAGGCGCGCAATGCCTCGGATGAAACGCTTGTCATCAGTGTCCTGATCAGCTTCGCCGCCCAGATTCTTGCGCCACGTCTGGGCCGCTTCCAGATTGAACACCCTGAAGTGACGACACGCGTCGACGTTGATCATCGTCTGGCCGACCTGCATGCTGGCGAGGCGACCGTGGCCTTGCGCGCGGGTGGTGGTAAATGGCCCGGCCTTGCCGCGCACTATCTCATGCCAATTGATCTTGCCCCGATCGTGTCCCCGGCGTTCGTCACACGCTATGGATTGCCCACATCACCCGGCGACCTGCTGTCGCTGCCGCTGATCGACCCAAGCGACGAAGGCTGGGCGGGCTGGTTCGAAGCCGCTGGTGTCACACCCCCGAAGCCGCGCAAGGGTGGCTACAGCCTGTTTGGCACCCAGTTGCTGACCGTTCAGGCCGCCATCGCAGGCGAGGGGGCTTGCCTGCTGAACCCGGTGTTTTTCCGCGACATGATTTCACGGGGCGAACTGATCCAGCCCTTTGACATCCTCTGGCGCGACTCGATTGCGATGTACCTGTGCTACCCGGAACGTCGTCGCAACGTTCCGTCGATCCGGGCCTTTCGTGACTGGATACTGGCAGAGATGCGGGCGTTGGGTGTGGACGGTCCGGAGTAGGGCTGCCTAAAAGGGCGTTCTGCCCGGCTCATCTTGGATCAATTGCCCCAGAAGCCGGGCGAGCGTCAGGGCTTCGGTCTCGGTCATACGGGAATCGACCGCCTCTTTGAGGGCCGCCGCATAGACAGGCCACATCTCGGCCCTGACCCGCCGACCCTCATCGGTCAGCCGCAGGATTTGTCCGCGCCCGTCACCGTCAAACGCCTGCCGTTCGACATAGCCCGCCTTGAGCAATCTCTCGATCTTTCGCGACAGGTCATACTGAGGCAGGAGCAGTCGGGTGCGCAGCACGAACGGCCTGATGCCGTCGCTGCCCGCCTTTTCGATCTCCCAAAGCGTGTCATAGCTTGAAAGCGGCGGCAGACCGCGCTTGTCCAGCGCCGTTTCGACGATCTGCTGAACCGCCGCGCTGGCACGGATCAATCGCGTCCAGACGGCGGTGGTGGCGGGCGATGGAGTATCAGTCATGCCGACCCTTAAAGCATATAGATGCAGATGCATCAACATTGACAGTCAAGGATGTGCTACCTATGTAGATGCACATGCATCTACTTTTGAGAGACTCACATGACCTCCCCATCGAACACCCGTCTGACCCTGATCAGCCATCACCTTTGCCCCTACGTTCAGCGCGCCGTGATCGCCCTGACCGAGAAGTCGGTCCCATTTGACCGCATCGACATCGACCTTGCCGCCAAGCCTGACTGGTTCCTTGCGCTCTCGCCTCTGGGCAAGACGCCTGTGTTGATAGTCGGCGAGGTGCCGGTCTTCGAATCTGCGGTAATCCTTGAGTATCTTGAAGACACAGTCCGGCCTGCGCTTCATCCCGCCGACCCGCTTGAACGCGCGCACCACCGGGGTTGGATCGAGTTTGCCTCGACCGTCCTGAACGGCATCGGCACCCTTTACAGCGCACCAGACGCGTCAGCTTTCGCCAAGGCCGCCGAAGCGCTCAAGGCGCGGTTCGGCCAGCTTGAGGCGGCGCTGGGCGATGGCCCGTGGTTCGCGGGCCGGTCATTTGGCCTCGTCGATGCCGCTTTTGGCCCGGTTTTCCGCTATTTCGATCTGTTTGACCGCATCGGAGAGTTCGGCATCCTCACCGGCCTGCCGAAAGTCGCCGCCTGGCGGCAAGCGCTCTCGCAGCGGCCGTCTGTCCGAAAGGCCGTCGCGCCGGACTACGAATTGCGGCTGCTCGATTTTCTGACTCGCCGTGGATCGCACCTTGGTGATATGGCCCGTCGGAAGGCCGATTTCGTACATGAATCGCTTGACGCCGTCCGGCTTTGACCGTATCTGGCCCGGACGGAAATCTGGGCGCCGCAAGTTCGGCGCCCGTATCCATATGTTAAAAAGGGCCCGATGGCCCAGAACTGAAGGAAGAACAAGATGTCGCGCGTTTGCGAACTGACCGGCAAGGGCCCGATGTCGGGCAACAACGTGAGCCACGCGAACAACAAGACGCGTCGCCGCTTCCTGCCGAACCTCAACGAAGTGACGCTGATCTCCGATGCGCTCGGACAGTCGTTCCGCCTGCGCATTTCGGCTGCTGGCCTGCGCTCGGTCGATCACCGCGGTGGTCTCGACGCCTACCTCGCCAAAGCCAAGGACGACGAGCTTTCGGCCCGCGCCCTGAAGATCAAAAAAGACGTCGCCAAGGCGCTGACGGCGGCCTGATCGCCCACGCCTGAGCCAACGCTTTCGCAGCCCCGTCGCGCACCCCGCGGCGGGGCTGTGGCTTTCCGCCCCATTCCCTTTGCGGCGCCTCTGACCTATGGTTTCAGGATGATCCGGGCTCGCTCCCCACTTTTGTCGTTGCTGCTGTCGGTCCTTCTGACCCTGACAGGCATTTCGCTTGCTTCGGCGCGCGGACAACTGACCGAAGGCGATGGCCAGATCATGGTTTTCTGTTCGGGCGGCGGGCTCGTGCAGATGGAAATCGGGGCGGATGGCAAGCCGACTGGAAAGTCGCATCTTTGCCCCGATATTGCGGCAAGCGCGCTCGCGGCGCTGGATCTGCCTCCGGTCGACACCGGCCGTCCCTCCGGCAAGGCCGAGGCCTTGGTCCCTGCACCCCAGCGCGACTTTACGCTTCCCGTCGCGGTCCAGCCCTCGGCTCGCGGCCCCCCGGCGATCGTCTGACTCTTCGTTTTCAGACAACCGTACACAGGAGCACGCAATGCTGTCCTTCCGCGCGGCGATCGCCGCATCGCTATTCGCCCTGACCACGCTTCCGACTTTTGCCCATGACGGCGTCCACATTGATGGCGCCTATGCCCGCTTCATGCCGGGTGCAAAGTCGGGTGCCGCCTTCTTCACCATCGAAAACCACGCGACGGTCGATGAGAAGCTTCTGTCGGTCTCTTCCGACGTGGCAAACAAGACAGAACTCCACACCCACAAGGGGGATGCCAACGGGATGATGCAGATGCTGCCAATCGAGGGTGGTATCGCGATTGCGCCCGGTCAGACGCATGAACTCAAGCGCGGGGGCGATCATGTCATGATGATGGACCTCAAGACCATTCCCAAGGAAGGCGATACGATCCACCTGATCTTGACCTTCGAACATGCCGGTACGGTCGAGGTCGACGTCCCCGTCGACAATCATCAATAGTCATGGCTATCGGCGGGGCTGGCAACAGCTCTGCCGCACGGCAATCTAGCCTGCGGAACAGAATGTCTGGGCCTGCTGGGTGAATGTCAAATAGCGCGACCAGAACTCCTGATCCGCCTGCTTGGTCGACGTCTGATAGACCTGCGCACGATCCGGGTTGCGGAAGAAGGTGGCTGCACGGCGCTGCTCGCCCTGACCCAAAGTCAGATCGGCAGCATCCTGAATGCAACTGCACAACTCGCTCAAGGCCGACCCGCCAGTCCTTAGACAGGCAGCTTCGATAGCCTCACCAGCATGAGCGCCGTTCGCGCCCGCCATGACGGCAAGCGCCGCCCAAATTCCCATACGCATGGCAAAAACCCCACCCAGACACATACCGACCGGAAACAATCCGGTCGCCCCAGCGGGAACTATGCAGCGATTCTTTCAGTTTTTCAACCGGCTGGCACCGCAGGCTAATGTCAGCCCTGAACGGTGGCGGGATAACCCTCGGCATTCAACGCATTCAGAACCGCACCTTCGGAGAGAGTCGTCGTCACATTGGCAGTGCGATTGGCCAGATCGACAGCCACATCTGCGGCGCTGTCGAGATCAATGATGGTCTTCTCAACCACCGCCTTGCAGTGTCCGCAGCTCATGTCCGGAATCGAGAGTTTCATGGTTGGGCTCCTTGGCGATGCGCCAATAGGTGTGCCAGACGCGACCATTCGTCAATGGCTCCGCGACAGCCATTCTGTCGCAAGCAGTCCGTTATCTGGCGCTTCATCTCAAGCAAACCCGAGCGTGCCAAGGCATCAAGGAAGGAAGCCGCATGCCATGCCGTTCCAGCGAAAGCCCGCCATGACCTCGCTCCGACGCAGCATTTCGTCCATCCCCTCGCTCGCCACCTTCGAGGCGGCGGCGCGGCTTGGCAGCTTTACGCTTGCGGCACGCGAACTTGGGGTGACACAGGCGGCTGTCAGCCGTCAGATCAGGCTTCTTGAGTCTGACCTGAACCGCCAGCTTTTTCAGCGCTCGCACCGGCATGTCGAGCTGACCCGTGCCGGGCAGGTGCTGGCGGCCTCCGTCACCATGGGTTTTGACCGCATCACTGAAACCATCGAGGAACTGCGCGAGGACCGGCTTGCGGGGACCGTCACGCTGGGTGCAACGCTGGCTTTCTCGCACTTCTGGCTCCTGCCGCGCCTGACCTCGTTTCGCCGGACCCACCCGGATGTAAAAATGCGGCTGATCTCGCAGAACAATCCCTTCGATTTTCGACGTGACGGGGTCCAGATTGCCATCCGCTATGGCCACCCGCCCTTTCCAGGCACGCGCGTCGTCGCCAGCTTTTCCGACCGCATCTCTCCGGTATGCAGCCCCGCATTCCGCGATCAGGTCGGGCCGATTACTGATGACCGCGAGATTTTCAATTTGCCGCTTATTACGGTGGACTGGGCAGACCCGACCTGGACAACATGGGGAAGCTGGACCGAAGGCGCTGGATTTGGCCGCCAGGAATTGCGCTACGCGCTCCGGTTTTCGCATTACACCGACGCAATCTATGCCGCGATGAGCGGCGAAGGTGTCGCGCTAGCCTGGGAGCGGCTCCTGCATCGCCAGATCAGCGAGGGCCAGCTTGTAAGGCTCGGATCGGCCTCTATGGATCCTGAAGATGGCTATCATGCTGTCATCGCCGAAGGTGCGGATCTGGACGAGGATGCCCAGCAGATCATCAACTGGATCGCCGAGGAGTTTGCGCTGTCGGCGCAGTCTGCATGACTTCAGGTTATGCAAGGCGCGCTTTTTTTTAGACGTCACAGTCACACAGCCCCACTGTAAAGAATGACAAGATATTGGGGGGTGTCGGGGGTGGGCGTTGGGCCTTGCTGCGGCGCGCCGCAGAGGAGTGGCCGATGACCTTTGCTTCACCTGACCAGTCTCGTCTGATGGATCGCGCAGCGCCGCAATTGCGCAAGTCACCCGTTCGCGACAATCAGCATTTCGTGTTTCTGCTGCTCGACCAGTTCACGCACCTTGCGTTTTCGTGCGCCGTCGAGCCGTTGAGGCTTGCCAACCACTCGGGCGAACGCGAGCTTTACAGTTGGGAAACCTGCTCGGAGGACGGGTCCGTCGTTCAGGCATCGAACGGGGTCCGGGTCGCGGTAGACCGTTCACTCGGAACCCTGACCGCGCGCGAAACGCTCGTGGTCGTGGGTGGCCGCACGCCCAAGAACAGCGTCAGCTCCACCTTGATGGCTCAGGTACGCAAGTTGCAGGCGCACGGCGTCAAGATCATCAGCGTCTGCGGTGCGACCAGCGTTCTGGCGGCGGCGGGTGTGATCAAGAACCAGACTTGCGCCGTCCACTGGGACATCAGCGATGCCTTCAGCGAATTGCACCCGACCGTCGAGATCGTCGAAGGCTCGTTCACCCTTGACCGCATCCCCACTGCCGCAGGGGGCGCCGCCGCCGCTGACCTGATGCTCCACCTGATCGGGCAGGACCACGGCCCCGACCTCGCGGCCCTTGTCGCCGACCAGATGGTCTACACCGGCATCCGCGGCCCGCTCGCTCCGCAAACATCCTCGCTTCAGGCCCGCTTCGGGCTGCGTAACCGCCACCTCGCCATGGCCATGCAACTGATGGAAACCCATCTCGACGATCCGCTGTGCATGAAGGACGTGGCCCTCCAGATCGGCCTTTCCGTCCGCCAGTTGGAACGCCTGTTCCAGCGCCACCTGAACGCCTCGCCAAACCGCCACTACATGGTCCTGCGCATGACCCGCGCCCGCAAGCTCCTCTCGCAGACCGAACTGTCGATCACCGACATTGCGCTCGCATGCGGCTTTACCTCGCCGTCGCATTTCTCCAAGAAGTACCGCGAATATTTCGGCCAATCCGCCCAGCAGCACCGCACCGTCAACGCCCCCTTTGGCCCGTCCTCCTTTGACCTCGTAGGCTAACCGCTTCCCTGACGCCATCGACCATGTCCACCGCTTGACCGCGCGCCAATTCCCGCGCATATCCGCGCGCATGACCGAGCTCGCACAAATCCGCAATTTCTCCATCGTGGCGCACATCGACCACGGCAAATCCACACTGGCCGACCGGCTGATCCAGTCGACGGGCACGGTGGCCGACCGTGACATGAAAGCCCAACTGCTCGACAGTATGGACATCGAGCGGGAGCGTGGCATCACCATCAAGGCCAACACCGTCCGCATCGACTACAAGGCCAAGGACGGCAAGATGTACGTCCTCAACCTGATCGACACCCCCGGCCACGTCGACTTTGGTTATGAAGTCTCGCGCTCCATGCGCGCGGTCGAAGGCTCGCTCCTCGTCGTCGACGCCACCCAAGGTGTCGAGGCGCAAACGCTCGCCAACGTCTATCAGGCCATCGACGCCGGCCACGAAATCGTGCCCGTCCTCAACAAGATCGACCTTCCCGCGTCTGAACCCGAACAGGTCAAAGCCCAGATCGAAGATGTGATCGGCCTCGACGCCTCCGACGCCATCCCGATTTCCGCCAAGACCGGCCTCGGCATCCCCGACGTGCTGGAAGCCATCGTCACCCGCCTTCCCGCCCCCAAGGGCGACCGCAACGCCCCCCTCAGGGCCATGCTCGTCGATTCATGGTACGACGCCTACCTCGGCGTTGTCGTCATGATCCGCGTGATGGACGGCACCAT
>JBATMT010000293.1:0-7116 GCA_049289975.1 Paracoccaceae bacterium
CCATGCACCCCGCCATCCGAGATCACACCCATCAGGTGAGCGGTGCCCCCAGATGCCTTCAGCGTATGCGCAAAAGCCAGTATCGCCTCGTTCGAGAAAAAGCTGCGGTCCTCAATGGCCAGATCAATCTGGCCAAGATCCATCGCCACGACCCGTCCTGCGCCGATGTTGGTATGGCCAACCTCCGAATTGCCCATCTGTCCGGATGGCAAACCCACATCCGGCCCATGCGTCACCAGTTGTGCGTGGGGGCAGGTGGCCATGATCTGGTCGTATGTCGGCGTATCAGCCAGCGCGACTGCATTTGCTGTGGTTTCAGCCCGCAGGCCCCAGCCGTCGAGAATGCACAGAACAACGGGTTTCGGATTTGTCATGGCGTGCTCCCCGCTCAGGTAGCGCCCCTTCTAAGCCGCGCCGCGACGGGCGGCAACGGCCCACGGTTTATCCGGGGGCAAACACGCGAATTTTCGGCATTGTGACCTGATCAAGCCCGATGATAGGGCGATCCAGACAATATGGTCGCGGCCCGGTAGAGTTGCTCGCTCAACATGACCCTGACAAGCATGTGCGGCCAAACCATCTTTCCGAAAGACAGTGACCAGTCGGCGCGCGCCCGCAAGTCCGGCGCTATGCCATCGGCACCACCAATGACCAGCGCCAGATCTTGTCGACCCTGATCACGCGCCACAGCCAAGTCCTGTGCAAACTCAGGCGAAGACATCGCCCTTCCACGCTCATCAAGGGTCACGATCAAGGCACCCAAGGGGATGGCGCGCGACAGCAACTCTGCCTCTGCCGCCATGCCGCCGCCCTTCTTGTCCTCGACCTCAGCGACGCGCGCCGGACCAAGTCCAAGCGCCCGACCTGTTCGGTCGAATCTCTGCAGATAGTCGGTTATCAAATCCAGTTCAGGCCCGGCCCGAAGCCGGCCCACCGCACATATGGTTACGCGCATCAGGCCGTAGGAGCCGCAGCCCCGCTTGGCAGCCACATCTTCTCAAGCTGATAGAAGTCGCGAACTTCCGGGCGGAAGACGTGAACAATAACGTCCTGTGTGTCGATCAACACCCAGTCGCCCTGATCTTTGCCTTCGATCTTGCAACTGCGTCCAGCCTCGACCTTGAGTCGCTCGGCAAGTTTTTCAGCAATTGCCGAGACCTGCCGCGATGACCTGCCTGAACAGACAACCATGAAGTCCGCAACAGAAGACCGACCCCGCAGGTCGATGGTGACCACGTTTTCGGCCTTGTCATCGTCGAGGGAAGAAAGAATGCGGGCAAGCAACTCTTCGCTTGACCCATCGGAAAGCCGCGCCGTCATCGGCACCGCCCGCGCAGCCGACACTCCGGCTGCAGTGTTAAGATTGGACAGATCATTGTCCTCCTGTGCTGCACACCGTTCCAATTGCCACGGTGCAGGGCATGGTGAAATCCTAACATCACCATTGCAAAATCTCAATGAAGGATGCCGCAACGCTTTTTCAACCCTGCACGCTTGCCTGTTTAGTCGGCGCAATCGGGTCATAAAGGTGGGCCTCTCGGCGTGGCGCATCCTTGCGTCGCAGGGGATTCGGGCGTAAAAGGCCGCTCCATGATGAGATTTTTCGACATCGGTGATCGCGCGCGCCTGCCTTGGCGTTTCTACGGTGCCACCGTTTCGATTCTTGCGCGCGCCTGAGCGGCGAAACGCTATCCGTCGCCTTTCCCTTTCCAAACATCGAGAGAGTGAGCCATGTCTGGCCCGAAAACCCTGTATGACAAAATCTGGGATGCCCATGTCGCGCATCAAGACGCTGACGGCACCTGCCTGCTCTATATCGACCGCCACCTCGTCCACGAGGTAACTTCACCTCAGGCGTTCGAGGGCCTGCGGATGACAGGTCGCAAAGTCCGCGCACCCGAAAAGACCATCGCGGTACCCGACCATAACGTCCCGACCACAGCCGGTCGCGACAAGCATATCGACAACGAAGAAAGCCGGATTCAGGTCGAGGCACTCGACAAGAACGCCAAGGACTTCGGCATCAACTACTATCCGGTGTCAGACATCCGTCAGGGCATCGTGCACATCGTTGGCCCGGAACAGGGCTGGACCTTGCCGGGCATGACCGTTGTTTGCGGTGACAGCCACACCGCGACGCACGGCGCGTTTGGCGCTCTCGCCCACGGGATCGGCACCTCGGAAGTGGAGCATGTTCTGGCGACCCAGACCCTGATCCAGAAGAAGTCCAAGAACATGAAAGTCGAGATCACCGGGAAACTGCGCCCGGGCGTCACGGCAAAGGACATCACTCTGTCGGTTATCGGGGTCACCGGGACTGCTGGCGGCACCGGCTATGTCATCGAATACTGTGGCGAAGCCATTCGTGACCTGTCGATGGAAGGTCGTATGACTGTGTGCAACATGGCCATCGAAGGCGGTGCGCGTGCAGGTCTTATTGCGCCTGACGAAAAGACCTATGCTTACGTGATGGGTCGCCCGCATGCTCCGAAGGGCGCGCAGTGGGAAGCCGCGTTGAACTGGTGGAAGACGCTCTTCACCGACGAAGGCGCCCACTTCGACAAGATCGTAACCCTGAAGGGTGAAGACATTGCGCCGGTTGTCACATGGGGCACTTCGCCCGAGGATGTGCTGCCGATCACGGGCACTGTTCCGGATCCTGAAGATTTCAAGGGTGGCAAGGTCGAGGCAGCGAAGCGTTCACTGGACTACATGGGCCTGACACCGGGTCAGAAACTCAGCGACATCAAGATCGACACTGTCTTCATCGGATCCTGCACCAACGGCCGGATTGAGGACTTGCGGGCTGCGGCCGCAATCCTCAAGGGCAAAAGGGTCAAGGATGGCATGCGCGCCATGGTGGTTCCGGGTTCGGGGCTGGTTCGCGCACAGGCCGAGGAAGAAGGTCTGGCCCAGATCTTCATCGACGCGGGTTTTGAGTGGCGTCTCGCGGGTTGCTCCATGTGCCTCGCGATGAACCCCGACCAGCTGTCGCCCGGTGAACGCTGTGCTGCTACCTCCAACCGCAACTTCGAGGGTCGTCAGGGCCGGGGCGGTCGCACCCATCTGATGAGCCCGGCAATGGCTGCCGCCGCAGCCGTAACCGGTCACCTCACCGACGTTCGCGAATTGATGTAACAACCTCTCGCAGGCCGGAAGGTGGCCCCGTGTGACATACGTATGGAATACCTTTGGAATACGTCTGGAATACGTTCGGAACACCTTCAGGTCTGCCCATAATGGACTAAAAAGTATGGACAAATTCACCACACTGACCGGCATCGCGGCTCCCATGCCGCTGGTCAACATCGACACCGACATGATCATCCCCAAACAATTCCTGAAGACCATCAAGCGGTCCGGGCTTGGCGCCAATCTGTTCGACGAAATGCGATTTACGCAAGAAGGAAATGAGATTCCGGACTTTATCCTCAATCAGCCCGCCTATCGCCAGGCTCAGATTCTCGTGGCCGGTGATAACTTCGGTTGCGGTTCGTCGCGGGAACACGCTCCTTGGGCACTTTTGGATTTCGGCATCCGCTCAGTGATCTCGACATCGTTTGCTGACATCTTCTACAGCAACTGTTTCAAGAATGGGATCCTGCCGATCGTCCTTCCGCAGTCAGCTGTCGACCATTTGATGGACGATGCGCGCAAGGGCGCCAACGCACGCATCACCGTTGATCTTGAAAACCAGACCGTCACCGCATCGGACGGGACGAGCTATTCCTTCGATGTTGACCCATTTAAGAAGCATTGTCTCGTTAACGGTTTGGACGATATTGGGCTCACGATGGAAAAAGCCGCATCAATTGACAACTTTGAAATACAGGCCTCGCAATCGCGCCCGTGGGTCTGACTCTCTTTCCATCCACAAGATATGGGGCCACCCGTCGGGTGGCCTTCTTTTTGCCACAATCAGGCCAGATTCATGCACCGCTTTTGATGCAAAGCCGCACCAGTTTCTCCATCAAAACGCCTCTTTCCAACTCTTAACCTTAACCAATGGTTGTCAGGGGAATGGATGTGGGCAAAACTGTGGCAAGATTAAGGCAGCCTGCCACAATTGGTTGGTCGTCTTGGAACAGGATGGCGGCCATGTACCTCATCCGTCCACATGAGGGTTAAGGCAGTGTTCTCGCAGATCACAGGCGCTTTCGTTCGCGCGGTGCTGGTAATGGTACTAATTGCCATTCCTTCACTCATGGTGCCGGGCGTGAATAGCGACACGACCCAGATTGTGGCACTGGTCGCACTCTTTGCAGCAGCCCTGACCTTCTTCGAATATGCATCGACCTATCCTGGACTTGTCGAGTTCCGCGATGCCCCCCCGTTCAATCGGCTACGGTTTTTGTCGCTTTTGGCAACTGTGCTTTTGTTGTCCGTCATCGTTCGCGGTCAAACTCAGCCCACAACGTTGACCATGTTTATCGAGGCCGTTGGAAACAAGCTCGGAGCCTCGATCGACGTTCCTTACAGCCCTGTCCGGCTCGTGGTCCTGATGCTGCCAGAGGACATGGAGGCACACCATATGATGTTGGTGCGCACAGCCGCTGGCATCTCCTATGTGATCTCCTTGATAACCCTTGTAATTTTCATTCTGGTCATGCGCCTTATCGGATGGCCGAGCCGGATGGGAACTTTCAACGTATGGATCAACCTGCCAACTTTTGACCCCACTACGGGGGGTGACGTAGTAGATCGTCTTCAAAGGGACTCACGCTTCAACGTGGCACTCGGTTTCCTTCTTCCCTTCCTTATTCCAGCAATTCTCAAACTGGCTGCGGTGTCTTTCACGCCGGTTACGCTTGAAAGCCCTCACACATTGATCTGGACGATGACAGCATGGGCATTCCTTCCCGCCAGCCTATTCATGCGTGGCATTGCCATGGGTCGAATTGCCGCAATGATCGCAGAAAAGCGCCGCAGCTTGAATCCGGCAGGTGAAGCCCAGCCATTTCCGGCCTGATACTTCCTGCAAAGGACATTCTGCCCTGCCTGCTTGACCCAAATCGTTTGAAGGGCTAGGCCAGCGCGCATCAGATATGAAAGCGCAGGAGCCAACCTTGGCCAATCCATCGATCCTAATTCTAGCTGGCGACGGCATCGGTCCGGAAGTCATGGCCGAGGTCAAAAAGATCATCAAATGGTTCGGCGAAAAGCGCGATGTCCATTTCGATATCTCCGAGGATCTCGTAGGTGGATGCGCTTATGACAAACACGGCACCCCCTTGCACGACGACACCATGGCCAAGGCTCAGGAAGTCGATGCTGTATTGTTGGGCGCTGTTGGTGGGCCAAGATATGACAAGCTCGACTTCAGCGTTAAGCCCGAGCGTGGCTTGCTTCGCCTTCGAAAGGAAATGGACCTCTACTCAAATTTACGCCCCGCACAATGTTTTGATTCTCTTGCGGATTTTTCTTCTCTGAAAAGAGAGGTTGTGGCAGGTCTCGACATCGTCATTGTCCGAGAGCTTACCTCTGGTGTCTACTTCGGCGAACCGCGCGGGATATTCGTTGAAGGCAACGAACGGGTTGGCATCAACACCCAGCGCTATACGGAAAGTGAAATTGCCAGGGTTGCCCGTTCGGCGTTCGAACTGGCCCGCCGCCGCAGCAACAAGGTCTGCTCAATGGAGAAGGCCAACGTGATGGAATCTGGAATACTCTGGCGAGAAGTCGTGCAGGAAGTGCACGATAAGGAATACCCAGATGTCGCTCTCTCACACATGTACGCCGATGCAGGAGCGATGCAATTGTGCCGTTGGCCCAAGCAGTTTGACGTCATCGTCACGGACAATCTGTTTGGTGACCTCCTTTCGGATGCTGCTGCAATGTTGACCGGCTCGCTGGGAATGTTGCCCTCGGCATCACTGGGTGCACCTATGGCGAACGGCCGCCCAAAGGCTCTGTATGAGCCCGTTCACGGGTCTGCACCAGATATCGCTGGGCAGGGCAAGGCCAATCCGATTGCTTGCATTCTGTCATTTGCGATGGCGCTCCGGTATTCGTTCGATATGGGGGACGAAGCCGAAAGAGTTGAAAATGCTGTCGAAAAGGTACTCGCCGATGGCGTGCGGACGGCGGATCTTATGGGGCCGGAGGGTGGCAAGCCTGTGTCCACCAGTGAAATGGGGAATGCAGTAGTGGCGGCCCTAGACGCGTCTCTTTGATTGTTTGCAGCTCGACTTTGAAATGGCACAGGCTTTCCCTGTGCCATTTTCGTTTTGACCGGTGAACCTGCTTGTATCTTGAGTCTTTTGTCGCTGTCGTTGGGCGACTTGCCGGTTTTCCTCTTATCGCCCCTTGCTTCACGCCCAGATTGTGCGCTAACCAGAGACTGTCATGATCGGGAGAATCCGGCGAAGCAGTTGCTCTCGCCGGTGCCGAAGGAGCAACCGCCCCGGTAAACTCTCAGGCGCCAAGGACCGTCTTGACAGCGAAAACTCTGGAGAGTGGCTTTTGGGCCCGCCGAAGGGATAACGATCTCAGGCGAAAGGACAGAGGGGGCATCGAATAAGGTGGGCGTCGCCCATCTTGAAACGATGCCGGGGAACTCCAAACCGGCGTAACAAGGGAGGGCGGCGATGGCCGACCTGAAACGTACGGTACTGTTTGACTGGCATGTGGAATTGGGCGCCAAGATGGTGCCGTTTGCTGGCTATGAAATGCCCGTTCAATACCCGATGGGTGTATTGAAGGAACATTTGCACACGCGCGCTGAGGCAGGATTGTTTGACGTCAGCCACATGGGGCAAGTGCTGCTCCGTCCCAAGTCTGGCAAATACGCAGACGCAGCCCTGGCTCTCGAGCGACTTGTTCCGGTCGACGTGTTGGGACTTGGTGAGGGTAGGCAGCGATATGCTATGTTCACGAATGCCGAAGGCGGCATCAAAGATGATCTGATGCTCGCCAACTGCGGAGACCACCTGTTTGTCGTGGTCAATGCATCCTGCAAAACACAAGATCTGGCGCATATGACGGCTAACCTCAGTGACGTCTGCGAGGTTGTTCCGGTAGATGATCGCGCCCTGATTGCACTGCAGGGTCCTAAAGCCGAAGCCGCGTTGGAAACCCTCGTGCCCGGTGCTACCACCCTGAAATTCATGGATGTAG
>JBATMT010000294.1:0-12279 GCA_049289975.1 Paracoccaceae bacterium
CGTGCGGATCATGCTGTTCCGCCTTTTGCACATCGACCCACAAGGACGGGCAGGGCAGCGTAACCAGCACAACAGGACCGCGCGGGCCAAGGCGGCCCTGCATGAACTCTCCGAAATGGCCGTGTACGCGGATCGAGGTCATGGTGCGGTCCAGTTGACCTCGGCAATCGACCAGCCACCACCCGGCAGGGCTCGCAGTCGCGTTACCGACAAGGGCGCGATCTCGAACGCCAGCGCAGCCGTCGCACCTACGGCCAGCGCCAGACCCGCGCGCACAGTCCCGGCATGGGCAACGATAGTCACATCTCTGGCCGCTGCGATCTCCTGTAAAGCGGGGCCAATCCGTTCACAAACATCGGCAAAGGATTCACCGCCCGGCGGTCGATGCGCCGCCAGAGCGTCACCGGACAATGGTCCAAGGTCTGGCAGATCGGCATAGGGGAGGCCCTCCCAACCGCCAAAGTCCTGCTCCCAAAGCCGGTGATCCAGGTCATGCAGACAGTCGCCCCACAGCGCGCTGACCGTCTGACGGCAGCGGACCGCGGGACTGATGACCAACCGGTTCGGTGTTCCGACCTTGCGGCGAACCGTGTCGAGGATTCTCTGGTCGCTGCAATCGGCGTCAACATCGGTTCGGCCACACAGCCGCCCACCGTTCAGCGCGGGTGCGTGGCGGATCAATCGTAGCTCTGTCGCGCCGCTGCGCTCCACCGTCGTATTCCCTCTTTCGTGGCAACGGCGTTTCTGCTTTGTCACCGGACCATGAGCAAGACGATACTCATCACCGGAGGGGCCAGATCGGGCAAAAGCGTCATTGCCGAGACAAAGACGCTCGCCTTGGGCCAGCGCGCGGTCTACATCGCCACTGCCGAGGTGCGTGACGGCGAAATGGCGGAACGTATCGCCCTCCACCAAAAACGTCGGGGCGATGAATGGACCACCCACGCCGAACCGCTTGATCTGGCTGGTGCGCTGGACCGGACAGACGGGCAGGGGCCGCGTCTGGTCGATTGTCTGACGCTTTGGCTGACCAACCTGATGCTGGGCGGACATGATTGGAGAGCGGCAGGGCAATCCCTGCTTCCGGTGCTGGCGCGTCAGTCTGACCCGGTTGTGATCGTAACGAATGAAGTTGGCGCGGGCATCGTGCCGGAAAACAAACTTGCCCGGGATTTCCGCGATGCGGCCGGGCTTCTCAACCAATGGGTCGCAGCGGAGGCGGATGAAGTCATCCTTGCCGTCGCAGGCCTGCCACTGAAAGTGAAATGACATGACCGCGCCTTTTGCCCTGACCTCGCTGGCCGATCTGAAAACTCTGGCCCAAAGCCTCCCGGCAGCCGACAAGACCGCAGCCGAGGCCGCCCGTGCCCGCCAGAACAGTCTGACCAAGCCTCCGGGGTCGCTCGGACGACTTGAGGAGATTGCCGAGTTCATGGCCGCATGGCGCGGCACCGACCGGCCCGAGATCTGGCGCGCGCAGGCATTGGTCTTTGCCGGAAACCACGGCATCTGCGCGCAGGGCGTAAACCCGTATCCGCAGGAAGTAACCGTCCAGATGGTCGCAAACTTCCAGCATGGCGGAGCCGCCATCAATCAGCTTTGCCGGGTGAACGGCGCCAACCTGAGCGTGATTGCGCTTGATCTCGACAATCCGACCAAAGATTTCACCGCCAGCCCCGCGATGACCCAGACCGAATGCCTTGAGGCGCTAAATCGTGGTGCATCTGCTGTCGACGAGGGCGCGGACATTCTGATCCTTGGCGAAATGGGAATCGGGAATTCGACTGTGGCCGCAGCCCTCACCAGCGCATGTTTTGGCGGCTCGGTGGCTGACTGGGTCGGCCCTGGAACAGGCTCTGATTCAGCCGGAATCGCACGCAAGGTCGACGCCATCGAACGCGGCTTGAAGCGTCATGCCGCCACAAAAGGCGACGCAGGCGCCATCCTCGCAGCGCTCGGCGGACGTGAACAGGCGGCCATATGCGGGGCAGTTCTGGCAGCGCGTGCAGCGCGTATTCCGGTCATCCTCGACGGGTTCATCTGTTCGGCCGCCGCCGCGGTTCTTTACGCAGCAGACCCTGCACTTTTGGACCATTGCCTTGTCGGCCATGCCAGCGCCGAACCCGGCCATCGCAAACTTCTGGCGGCGATCGACAAGAAACCCGTACTCGAATTTGACATGCGGCTGGGCGAAGGCTCGGGGGCGGCGCTTGCTCTTGGCATCGTCCGCTCGGCGCTCGCCTGCCATAACGGTATGGCCACCTTCGGCGAGGCCGGGGTTTCCGAGGCATGACCATGGCCGCGATCTCGCAACGGCTGGGCGAAATAAGGATGGGGTTCATGATCCTGTCCCGCCTGCCAATGGGAGAGATACGCGGACCGGTGCCAGACATGGGCGCTTCTGCATGGAGCTGGCCCATCGTCGGTGCGGTCATAGGCGTTCTGGCTGCCACGGTGCATGGATGCGCCCTGGGGCTGGGCGTTCCACCTGTCTTGGCGGCATCTCTCGCCATTCTGGCAGGGGTGATGGCAACGGGCGGTCTGCACGAAGACGGGCTTGCCGACCTCGCCGACGGCTTTGGCGGTGGGCGCACGCGCGAAAGGCGTCTGGAGATCATGCGCGACAGCCGGATCGGCAGCTATGGGGCGCTTGCTCTGGGGTTTTCACTGATCATCCGCATCATCGCACTGTCATCTCTCTCCGCAGGCTGCGCGCCTGCGGCAATCGTGGCGCTTGCGATAGCCAGCCGTGCCCCACTGCCCGCCGCGCTTTTTGTGATGCCCTCGGCACGAGATGACGGTCTGGGCCGCTCGGCGGCACAGGTCGCCAAGAGAAGTGTTCTTGTTGCGGCCGTCCTTGGCATTGCCGCGCTCTTTGCGCTGGGCGTTTGCGTCGGCGCAATCACCGGCGCCGTTATCGGGCTTTGCGTTCTTGCCCTTGGGCTTCTGGCAAAAGCGAGAATCGGCGGACAGACAGGCGATGTCCTTGGCGCGATGCAGCAGGTTGCCGAACTTTCCGGCTGGATCTGTCTATCTGCGCTTCTTTCCTGACAACCGCTTTCGCCTTGCGGGCGACGTTGCGCGCGCTAAGAGTTTTCCCATGAACTCCCCCGCGCCTCACCTTCTTGATCTCACGCTTCATCTGGCAACCGCCGATGCAACGGCTTCCTTGGCGGCAACGCTGGCACCCGCGCTGAAAGCCGGCGACTGTATCTTGCTTTCCGGCCCGATCGGGGCAGGAAAGACCCACTTTTGCCGGGCGCTCATTCAGGCCCGTCTCGCCTTGCTGGACCGGTTCGAGGATGTGCCATCGCCGACCTTCACACTCGTGCAGGTTTATGACGCTGGCGATGTCGAACTCTGGCACACCGATCTTTATAGGCTGACAGGTGCGGACGAGGTATTTGAACTGGGCCTGGATGAGGCATTCGACTCCGCGATCTGTCTTGTGGAATGGCCCGACCGGCTGGGATCATTCGAGCCTGCAAATGCCCTCTCTCTTACCCTTGCGCCCGATGCTGACGGTGAAGGCCGCATCGCGCATCTTGTCTCGTCGTCCGTGCGCTGGGCGACTGTCATTGATAGCCTCGGAATCGGCAGGACATGACGTTGACGCGCGCCGAACAGATAACCGCTTTCCTCGACAGCTACGGCTGGGGGGCTGCCCGGTCCGTGCATCTTGCGGGCGACGCCTCGGCCCGCCAGTATTTGCGCCTGACGACCGAAAGCAACCGGGCGGTTCTGATGGATGCGGATCCAGCCAAGGGCGAACGTGTGGATCGCTTCATTGCCGTCGACGAATGGCTCCTGTCGCATGGTCATTCCGCGCCCCGGATATTTGCCGGCGATCAGGCCGCCGGACTGCTGCTGCTTGAAGATCTCGGCGACAGTCTTTTTGCCCGGCTGACGGCGGCCGACCCCGGCCGGGAAATGGGCCTTTATCTTGCTGCGACAGAACTTGTCGCCGACCTTCAGAGCCACGCACCACCAGACTTCATGGCAACGGGCGGCACAAAAGAACTTGCGGCGCTCGTTCAGGTGATCCCTGACTGGTACTTGCGCGGCATCGGAACCGCCGCCAATCAGGCGGCACTCCAGATTGCGCCGCTGGTTGCTACGTTGTTCGACGCTCTTGGCGGCAGCACGTCTGTCGTTTCGCTCCGCGATTTTCACGCCGAAAACCTGCTCTGGCTTCCCGACCGCCAACAAACCGCACGCGTTGGTCTTCTGGATTTTCAGGACGCCTTCATCACCGACCCGGCCTACGATCTTGTCTCGCTGTTTCAGGATGCCCGGCGTGACGTGTCGGCAGAAACCGAATCCGCCTGCCTGCGGCACTATCTTGAGCGATCTGGCCGCGATGAATCGGCAGTTTTGCCGCTTTACGCGCTGCTGGGTGCACAGCGGGCGCTACGGATCATCGGCATTTTCGCGCGGCTGGCGATGACGTCGGGCAAGACGCGCTATCTGGAGTATATGCCGCGCGTCTGGGGCTATCTTGACCGCAGCCTCAACCATCCCACCCTTGCGCAACTCGCGCGCGCCATCAACGATGGTTTGCCAAGGCCCACAGCCGAACGACTCGAAAGGATCGCTGCCTCATGGCCGCAAAACCAGAAGCCGTGATGCTGTTTGCCGCTGGCCTTGGAACGCGGATGGGTCCGCTTACGGCCTATCAACCCAAGCCGTTGATCAAGGTCGCCGGGCGTACGCTGCTTGACCACGCGCTGGATCAGGTCGGCACGACCGGGCGCATCGTCATTAACCTTCACTACTTGCCTGATCTTATCCGCAAACATCTGAGCCCCCGCCGCGATATCCTCTTTTCTGATGAAACAGAGACGATTCTGGAGACTGGGGGCGGCCTGAGAAAAGCCCTGCCGCTGCTGGCGGCGAACCCGGTCTTTACCATGAACACCGACGCTGTCTGGACCGGAGAGAATGCCCTCTCGCAACTGGCGAACGCCTGGGAACCCGCCAGAATGGATGCGCTGTTGCTGCTTGTGCCGCGTGAACGGGCAACAGGACATCGCGGTAGTGGAGATTTTCAGATTGCGCCGGATGGCACGCTGACCCGTGGGCCGGGGCTTGTTTATACCGGAGCGCAGATCATCAAGACCGACGGACTGACAGATATTGCCGAGCCTGTCTTTTCGCTGAACAGCCTTTGGGACCGGATGGCCGCAAATGGAACGCTTCACGGTGTCAGCCATACCGGCGGCTGGTGCGATGTGGGCAGACCAGAGAGCATTCCGCTGGCAGAAGCTCTGTTGAATGAGGCGATTGATGTTCGGACCCGCTGAGCAACCTCGCATGTTCGGACTGCCACCGGGCGCAGATTTTCCGGCAGCGCTTGTTGCGGGACTGCGAGCCAGAATGGCCACGTCGCCACCAGAGGCAATGGCGCGCGTTACGGTATTTCTCAACACGTCGAAAATGCGTGATCGGGTGCGCGCCGCGTTTCAGAAGGCCGGCCCCGGTCTGCTACCACGTCTGCGGGTGATCACTGAACTTGGCTCAGGCCCCGTGCCTGGCTTGCCCGCCGTCGTGCCAGCCCTGCGCCGTAGGCTCGAACTGACCCGATTGGTTGCGGAACTTGTGGCCCGCCAGCGCGACTTTGCTCCGGGAACCGCAGTCTATGACCTCGCCGACAGCCTCGCGACCTTGCTGGAAGAGATGAGCGACGAGGGGGTAGGGTTTGACGCTCTCGAACAGCCCGGTCTGGCGGATGATCACGCGATTCACTGGGAACGCAGCCTGACATTCCTGCGCATCATTGCGCCGTATCTTGACGATGCGACAGAGCCGGACGCCGCCGCACGCCAGCGTAGGGTGATCGAGCAGCTGACCAGCGAATGGGTGGCTGCCCCTCCAAATGAGCCGATCATCGTTGCCGGATCGACCGGTTCTCGCGGCGCAACAGCCCTGTTGATGGAGGCCGTGGCGCGCCTTCCGCAAGGGGCGGTGGTTCTTCCGGGTTATGACTTTGACATGCCAGTTCACGCTTGGAACAGTCTCTATTCCGGCGGGAAAGCTGATGAAGACCATCCGCAATTCCGCTTTATCCGGCTTTTGAACAGCCTTGGCATCGACCCTATGGCGGTTCGACCTTGGCGACCCGATACCGCTCCGGACCCAGACAGGAATCGCCTGCTGTCTTTGGCGCTCAGGCCCGCGCCGGTGACGGACCAGTGGCTCGACGAAGGCGCAGGATTGCTCCCTCTGGCACCCAAAGCCACGGGCATGACGCTGATAGAGGCGCCAAATGCCCGGTCCGAGGCCATTTCGATTGCCTTGATACTTCGTGAAGCCGCCGAGACCGGCCAGACGGCGACACTTGTGGCCGCCGACAGGACTTTGGTGCGGCGGGTCATCGCTGCACTTGATCGGTGGGGCATCGCACCGGACGACAGCGCCGGTCTGCCACTGCCGCTGTCGGCCCCCGGCCGGCTGCTGCGCCATGTAGCCGGATTGTTCGGGCGTCAACTGACCGCCGAAACCCTCCTGACCCTGCTCAAGCACCCGCTGACGGCGACCGGGGCAGGTGGGCGCGGCAACCATTTGCGCTTTACCCGTGATCTGGAACTGTCCCTGCGCCGCAAGGGTCCACCCTTCCCGGTTGGCGCGGATATTCGTCGCTGGGCCGACGAGCGTAAGGTCATCGAGGCGGAGCGAGGCATCTGGGCCACCTGGATTGCGAACTGGATCGACACCTGTCCACAAGACAAGTCTGCCGCGCTTTCAGACTATCTCGACGCCTTGGTCCTTGCCACAGAAACACTGGCGGCGGGGCCGGGCGGGCAACCAGGCGCAAGCGAACTGTGGGAGAAGTCCGCCGGACGCTTGGCCCTGTCGGTCATCGACGGGCTTCGCGCCGAGGCGGGCCATGGCGGAGTACTCTCTGCCGCGGCTTT
Source organism: Paracoccaceae bacterium (assembly GCA_049289975.1). Taxonomy (GTDB): domain Bacteria; phylum Pseudomonadota; class Alphaproteobacteria; order Rhodobacterales; family Rhodobacteraceae; genus TMP-24. The sequence continues at coordinate 6,915 of JBATMT010000294.1, forward strand.
CAGCGATCTTTTGACCTCGCTCCTGCAAAAAGAGCCGGTCCGTGATGCCGAGCCAAGCCATCCGCAGATCACCATCAAGGGCACACGTGAGGCTCGCGAAGTGCAGGCCGATCTTGTCATTCTGGCTGGTCTGAACGAAGGAATCTGGCCGCAACCTGCGCGCCCTGATCCTTGGCTATCGCGACAGATGCGGCTCAAGGTCGGCCTTTTGGTGCCCGAGCGCCAGATCGGTCTGTCAGCACATGACTTCCAGCTGGCAGCGGGCGCACGGACGGTGGTCCTTTCCCGCGCGGTCCGCGATGACGAAGCCCAGACCGTGCCATCCCGATGGCTCGACCGGCTAACAAACCTCATGGAGGGGCTGGAGGGAGAAACCGGCGCGCTGGCCGCCATGCGCGAACGCGGTCGCAACTGGCTAAAACTAGCGGTTCAATACGAGACTGTTGCTCCGACACCCGGCGCTCCGCGACCCGCGCCCCGACCGCCCGTGTCTGCCCGTCCCCGCGAACTGCCCGTAACAGCGATCACCCGCCTTATCCGCGACCCCTACGCGATTTACGCGCGCTACGTGCTGCGGCTGCGGGCACTGGACCCGCTCCGCCCCGAACCGGATCCGCTCTCGCGCGGCAAGGTACTGCACGCGATTGTTGAACGCTTCGTGGGTGACCGCCCGCAGTCCGAAAGCCTGACCGAAGCGCGCGAACGACTCCTGCGTGTTTCGGCCGAAGTGCTGGCCACCGAAACACCCTGGCCGTCGGCCCAGCGTCTGTGGCTTGCCCGTATCGCGCGGTTTGCCGATCGCTTCATCGCCGACGAGGCCGCGCGGTTTGCGCGGGGCGCCCCGGCGTTGATCGAAAAGGAAGGCGTGGTTGATCTTGTCGGTCTCGGTTTTCGCCTTAAGGCCCGCCCGGACCGCATCGACCAGCGCGAGGACGGCACGCTGCATATCTACGACTACAAATCCGGCGAGCCGCCGTCGAAGAACCAGCTCAAACACTTCGAAAAGCAACTCCCGCTGGAGGCTGCGATGGCAGAGCGAGGAGCCTTCGCCGAAATCGGGCCGCAGCCCGTCGAAGGGTGTTCATTCATCCAGCTTGGTGGCGAGGGCAAGACCAAAGTCTTTTCCCGCGACGAGCTCGGCCCCGATCAGGAATGGGAGCGGCTCCAGACTCTGATCACCGCCTACTTCCGACCCGACAAGGGCTACTCGGCCCGGCGCGCGGTCTTCAAGGCAGAGCAGACGGGCGACTATGACCATCTGGCGCGCTTCGGTGAGTGGCAGATGTCAGACATCCCGGTCCCGGAGGATCTGGAATGAAGCGCGACGACGCCACAGAGGCACAGGTACGTGCCGCCGATCCAACGCAGTCGACATGGCTGACGGCAAACGCAGGCTCCGGCAAGACCCGCGTTCTGACCGACCGCGTGGCACGGCTTTTGCTGGGTGGAACCGAGCCGCAGAAGATTCTTTGCCTGACCTACACCAAGGCAGCCGCAAGCGAGATGCAGAACCGGCTGTTCAAGCGGCTTGGCAGTTGGGCGATGCTGGAGGAGGCTGCGCTGCGCAAACAGCTCGGCGATCTCGGCGTCGAGGGGTTTGTCCACCGGGACACGCTGGCGCGAGCGCGGAGGCTCTTCGCCCGCGCCATTGAGACGCCCGGCGGGCTGAAAATTCAGACGATCCACTCTTTCTGTGCCTCACTTCTTCGACGTTTCCCGATAGAGGCGCGCGTATCGCCGGACTTCACCGAAATGGACGACCGGGCCGCAACGCTGCTGCGTCAAGATATCCTCGAGGAGATGGCCGCCGGTGACGATGTCGAGGCCGTCGACGCGTTGGCTGGCCTTAGTCCTGGCGAAGATCTTCAGGCTGTTCTTTCGGAAATCTGCCGGAACAGTATCGGTTTTACAGGGCCTGTGCCGGATCTGGCCAATGGCGCGACCCGAGAAGCCTTGCTGTCAGAAGTATTTCTGGGCGGCGAAGCGGCGCTCTTTGCAGCGCTGATCCCGCTTCTGGCGACCAGTTCGCCTAACGACAACAAGGCCAGTACTGCGCTTTCCAATCTGTCATTTTCGCTTCCGACTCTCGCCACACTTGTCGGTCTGGAGGGCGTCCTGCTGACCGGAGCCGGTGCGGCGGAGCCTTTTTCGGCAAAGATCGGCAGCTTTCCCACCAAGGGCCTCGGAAGAGGCGCCGCCGCACCGTTTTTGCCCGCGCTCGAGGCGCTCATTTTGCGCGTCGAAGCGGCACGACCGACGCGGCTTGCGCTGGCAGCCGCAGAGAAAACTGCGGCGCTCCATAAATTCGCCCGCGCGTTCCTTCCCCGCTATGACGAGCGCAAGGCGTCTCAGGGACTTCTCGATTTCGACGATCTCATTGCGCGCAGCGCGGCGCTGCTCGCCGATCGGTCGGTGGCGGCATGGGTGCTTTATCGCCTGGACGGCGGCATCGACCATATTCTCGTGGACGAGGCTCAGGACACCAGTCCCGGGCAATGGCAGGTGATCGAACGCTTGGCCGAGGAGTTCACCGCCGGAGAGGGAGCCAGGGGCGGCGACCGTCGCCTGTTCGTCGTGGGCGACAAGAAGCAGTCGATCTACTCGTTCCAAGGCGCCGACCTCGCGACGTTCGACAAGATGCGCGATGTCTTTGCCGCGCGCCATGCTGCCTTGTCGGCACCCTTTCAACATGCAGAGTTGGTCCACTCCTTCCGGTCCTCAGCCGCGATCCTGAAAATTGTTGACCAGACCTTTGATGGTCGCGTGAACCGAGGATTGGGCGGCGTCCCGCACCACCTTGCGTTCAACGCAAGCCTTCCCGGTCGCGTTGATATCTGGGAGCCTTTTGCGCCAACAGCAGACCCTGATCCTGCCGAATGGGATGATCCCGTCGATCAATTGCCTGCGCGCCACCATACAGTCATGCTCGCCGAAAAGATTGCGGCCGAGATCCGGGCAATGATCGATGCCGGCGTGCAGATTCCGGTCCGCGACACCGAAAGGCCGGTTCACGAGGGGGATTTCCTGATCCTCGTCCGCCGCCGCTCGCCGCTCTTTCACGAGATCATCCGCGCCTGCAAGTCAGCCGGCCTGATGATCGCCGGTGCTGACCGCTTGCGGCTTGGGGCAGAGATTGCGGTCAAGGACCTGACCGCGCTTTTGTCCTTTCTTGCGACGCCGGAAGACGATCTTTCGCTGGCTGCCGTGTTGCGGTCGCCACTTTTTGGCTGGTCCGAGGCGGCACTCTTTGACCTTGCCCATCGTCGAGCGGACAAATCCTTCCTCTGGCAGGCGCTGCGCGACCGCGCGGCAGAGTTTGCCCCTACGATGGCCGTTCTGGAAGACCTGCGCGATCAAGCCGACTTCCTTCGGCCCTATGAACTGCTCGAACGGGTGCTGACCCGCCACGATGGTCGCCGCAAACTTCTTGCGCGACTTGGGCCGGAAGCGGAGGACGGGCTCGACGCCTATCTGGCCGAAGCACTGTCCTTTGAAACGTCTGGCGTTCCCAGCCTGACCGGCTTCCTGACATGGATGCAGGCTGGGGAAGTCGATGTGAAAAGAAGGCTCGATTCCGCCGGAAAAGCCATCCGGGTGATGACGGTTCATGGCGCGAAGGGCCTTGAGGCGCCTGTTGTGATATTGCCAGATACCACAGTGCGAAAAAAGAACGATCGCGGCCGGATCGTCCGCCCTAACTCCGGTCCGGCCCTGTGGAAAACCCGCGCCGAGGAAAGCCCGCCCGTGCTTTTGCAAGACGCTACAGATCGCGCGATTGCCGAACAGGAAGAATCGATGCGGCTCCTGTATGTGGCTATGACCCGGGCCGAGACCTGGCTGATCGTCGCTGCCGCTGGCGAGGTCGGGGCAGGAACAGACAGCTGGTACAGCCTCGTCCACGAAACCATGCAAAAAGCTGGCGCATCAGATTTGGCTCCGGATGGTCGGCCTTGGCCGTTCGGAGCGGGCAGTCGGTACAGTTTCGGAACATGGCCCCCTGTCGCCCCACGCCGTGCGGTCTCGACAGGCGCGGATACGACGATTTTGCCAGACTGGATTGCACGACCGGCATTGGCACCCGCCGCCGTACCGAAGGCAATCTCGCCATCTGGACTTGGTGGCCCAAAGGCGATTGCAGGGGATGTCGGACAGGACGAAGAGACCGCCAAACGGCGAGGAACGATCCTGCACGGGCTTCTAGAGCACCTCCCCCCGTCACCGCCGTCCGTCCATCGCAGCATCGCCATTGCTCTCTACGGCAATCAGGACGGTCTTTCCGCTGAAACAGAGTCGCTTTTTGCTGAAGCGGCTGCCCTTCTGAACAGCGAGTCCCTTTCGCATATCTTTGCTTCTGCCTCGCTGGCCGAAGTGGAACTCTCGGCCTGCTTGCCGGAGCTTTCGGGCCGTCTGGTGCAAGGCATAATTGACAGGTTGATCGTGACCGACAACGAAGTTTTGGCCATAGACTTCAAGTCCAACACCACAGTGCCGTCCCGCCCCGAAGACGTGCCAGACGGTATCTTGCGGCAAATGGGCGCCTATGCCGCCATGCTGGAGCAGATCTATCCCGACCGTCCGGTGACAACCGCCATTCTGTGGACGAAGACCTGTGCATTGATGCCCCTGCCTCCCAATATCGTGAGGGAAGCCCTGGCCTCGTCTACTCTCCCTTGACGTTCCTGGGGGGTGCACCTACCTTTGACGCAACAAGATTCCCCACTTACCCGGAGACTGATCATGGCCACCGTTGCCGTAACAGATGCAAATTTTGATGCGGAAGTCCGCAATTCCACCGTCCCTGTCGTCGTCGACTTCTGGGCGGAATGGTGCGGCCCGTGCAAACAGATCGGCCCGTCGCTTGAAGAGCTTTCGTCGCACTACGCCGGCAAGGTGAAGATCGTCAAAGTCAACGTCGACGAAAATCCCGACCTGCCCGCCCAGTTCGGTGTGCGTGGTATTCCGGCGCTGTTCCTGTTCAAGGACGGCCAGATCGTTTCTAACAAGGTCGGCGCAGCGCCGAAAGCCGCCCTGCAAAACTGGATCGACGCTTCGATCTGAACCCTGCAAACCGATTGACTTCAAAAGGGCGCCTTCTGGCGCCCTTTTTTTCATGCTCTGGTCAGTTGCGGAAACATCCTTCGCGCCGTCTGCGCCAGTCCCGCCAGCCGAAGAGTTTGCATCAAGCTCCTCTGCTCCTCGCGCGCGGGAATGCGTAGCCAGTCCTGCACGATCTGCACGCCGGTCAGAAACCCGATGGCAGCATCGTCTCGCTTCGCAAAATCATAGCCCCGGAAGAACGCGCCCATATAGGCGCGTTGCAACAACTCACCATCGGCAACCTTCAGATGTTCGGCATAAAGCGCAG
>JBATMT010000295.1:0-1898 GCA_049289975.1 Paracoccaceae bacterium
ACCAAATCGAGGAACGATACGGTGTAGATAAAGAGGTTGTTGTAGCCATCTGGGGCCTCGAGAGTTCATTTGGCGAAAACCGGGGTGATTTGGCTTTGATTCAATCTCTCGCGACACTTGCATATGATGGTCGCAGGGGAGCATTCTTCGAACAGCAACTCATTGCGGCCTTGCAGATTGTGCAAGGTGGCAATGTGGCCCCCAAAAACATGACGGGTAGCTGGGCTGGCGCGATGGGGCACACCCAGTTTATCCCGACATCCTATCTCGCGTTTGCTGTCGATTACGACGGCGATGGTCGCCGCGATATCTGGTCCGATGATCCTGCTGATGCACTCGCATCGACTGCGGCCTACCTTGCCAAGTCAGGTTGGCGCCTCCGTCAGCCATGGGGTCTAGAAGTGCAGTTGCCCAGTGAGTTTGACTACAGCTTGACTGGCGATAGAGTGGTCAAATCCACGTCAGATTGGGCGGCACTTGGCATTCGCGACACGAAAGGTCGTCAAGTGCCCAACCACGGCTCTGCTTCCTTGTTGCTTCCGGCGGGCGCACGAGGAGCAGCCTTTTTGGTCTTTCCAAACTTCAGGTCAATTGAGCGCTATAATGCGGCGGATGCTTACGTCATTGCTGTCGGTCACCTATCAGATCGCCTGAAAGGTGGAGACCCCATACAGGCAAGCTGGCCTCGAAATGATCGTTCATTGCAGTTTGCCGAGCGAGTCGAACTGCAAGAGCGACTGACAGCTGCAGGCTTTGATACTGGCGGCACTGACGGGAAAGTGGGTCCAAAGACCATTGCCGCCGTGAAGGCCTTCCAGCGCTCGATTGGCATGGTGCAAGATGGCTATGCCAGTTTGGATATCCTGACAAAGCTTAGGTGAACGGGTAACTCGCTCGACCGTCTGGATTGCTGGACGGGTTCTTGGCCGCAAATTCATCACTACGAAGGTGTTGGCATCGCTATACATCCCAACAAACCTGATCGTGCAATTCGCATACCCAACTGCACTGCTAGTGAGCAACTGGCACTAAGCGCTTGAGCAAAGCGTCAGCGGAGAGCCGTAAGTGGCCGACCAATGCTGACAACTTGTCACATGAGCGAGTTGTCAGCATTGGCTGCTTTCTACATGGGTCAAGTGCTCCAAAAACACCTTCGGTCTCAAACTAAGCAAATAGAGTTTAGAGCTACTGCGCAGCCTCATCATAGCTCTCAACCGGTGGGCAAGTGCAAACGAGATGGCGATCGCCATAAACATTGTCGACCCGCCCGACAGGAGGCCAATACTTATCGACCCGAAATGCGCCCGGCGGGAAGCAGCCTTGCTCTCGCGTGTACGGTCTGTCCCAGTTGCCAACGAGAGCATTGACAGTGTGCGGAGCATGCTTCAGCGGGTTGTTTTCTGCATCCATCTCACCCTGTTCAATTGCTGAAATCTCAGCCCTGATCGACAACATTGCGGTGATGAACCGGTCAAGTTCGGCCTTGGTTTCGCTTTCTGTGGGTTCGACCATCAAGGTACCAGCCACAGGCCAACTCATGGTCGGAGCGTGGAAGCCATTGTCGATCAGCCTTTTGGCGATGTCGTCGACTGTCACGTGAACAGACTCTGCGAATGCGCGTGGATCGAGAATACACTCGTGCGCGACACGGCCATTTTCTCCTTTGAAGAGGACAGGGAATGCACTTTCGAGCCTCTTCGCGATATAGTTCGCATTCAGGATTGCGACCTTCGTCGCCTGTGTCAGTCCAGCGCCCCCCATCATCAGAATGTATGCCCACGAAATCGGCAGTATTGAAGCTGAGCCGTATGGTGCAGCACTGACCGGCCCTTCACCACCAGTCGTTTCCGGATGTCCGGGCAAGAACGGCGCGAGATGCGATTTTACACCAATTGGCC
>JBATMT010000296.1:0-3787 GCA_049289975.1 Paracoccaceae bacterium
GGAATGTCGGTCATCGGCGTCACTTTCAACGAAAGACCCGCGCTTAGGGGCTTTTGGCTCAATTGTATAGCGAAATGAGCGAGGGCCCACATGCCTCTCGCATTTTCTGCCTGGAAATATCCTCGGGGGAGCCGCGGATGCAATCCGGGGCGTGCGGAGGCAGACAGCCCCCGCGTGCGGATCAGCTGCGCGAGTACATGCCTTCGTAGATCGGGGTCAGCGTATCGACTTCAAAGAGCGACGAAACCGAAGTGCCGTTCCAGATATTCAGGATTGCCTGCGCGAAGATCGGCGCTGTCGGGACGATGCGGATGTTCTTGGTGGCCTTCACCGCGTCGGTCGGTGCGATCGAATCGGTGATCACCAGCGACTTCATCACCGACTTCGACACGCGCTCCACCGCAGGGCCAGAGAGGACACCGTGGGTGATATAGGAATGAACCTCGGTCGCGCCGTTCTCCATCAGGACTTCGGCGGCCTTGCACAGCGTTCCGGCGGTGTCGCATATGTCATCGACGATGATGCACTTGCGGCCCCTCACGTCGCCGATGACGGTCATCTCGGCCACTTCGCCCGCCTTTTCGCGGCGTTTGTCGACGATGGCGAGCGGTGCGTTGATGCGCTTGGCGATATCGCGGGCGCGGGCCACGCCGCCAACGTCGGGCGAGACGACCATCAGGTCATCCATCTGGCCCTTGAAGTTATGCTCGATGTCGAGTGCGAAGATCGGCGAGGCATAAAGGTTATCCACCGGGATGTCGAAGAAGCCCTGAATCTGCGCGGCATGCAGGTCGAGCGTCAGCACGCGGTCGACACCGGCTTCGGTCAGGAGGTTCGCCACCAGCTTGGCCGAGATCGGCGTGCGCGCCTTGGCGCGGCGATCTTGCCGGGCATAGCCGAAATAGGGGATCACGGCGGTGATGCGGCTGGCAGAGGACCGGCGCAGCGCGTCGGTCATGATCAGGAGTTCCATCAGATTGTCGTTGGCCGGGTTCGACGTTGACTGGATGATGTACATGTCTTCGCCGCGGACATTCTCGAACACTTCGACGAAGATTTCCTGATCGTTGAACCGCTCGACCCGCGCATCGACCAGCCCGACATTCATGCCCCGGTGCATCGACATGCGGCGCGCGATGGCGGTGGCAAGCGGTCGGTTGGCGTTGCCCGAAATGAGCTTCGGTTCGGTCATGGCGGCCATGTTTTGTCCTTTTCGCAGGTCGGGCGGGCAGCACCGGTCAGGAGACGCGTGACGGATTCGTGACGTTGCACAGCCTCTATCACCCGGATAGGGTGGCCGCAAACTCCCGGGTGCGTAAATTGGCCCCGAATCCGACATTTACGGGGCTTTGAGAACGATGGCGAAAGACATTTCGGCGGGTCAGCAGATCCATGTGCAGACCTTTGGCAGCGGTGATCGCCGTGCGGTTGCGCTGCACTGTTCACTGGCACATTCCGGGGCGTGGAAAGGCATGTTCGCGGCGCTTGACGAGCCGCTGGCAACCGAGGCGATTGATCTGCCCGGCCATGGCAAGTCGTCTGACTGGGACGGGCAGGGCGACTATACTGCCGCCTGTGCCGAAGCGGCGGCGGCGCTGATCGACGAGCCGGTCGATCTGATTGGCCATTCCGGCGGCGCGGTGGCGGCCTTGCAGATTGCGCTGTCGATGCCCGAGATGGTGCGGACCTTGACACTGATCGAGCCGGTGCTGTTTGCGGCCGCCAAGGGGTCGCCCGAGTTTGATGAGTTCGTGACACAGATGGCACCTTACAAGGCGGCGCTTGATGCGGGGGAACGGATGCTTGCGGCAGAGAAGTTCACCGAAATCTGGGGCACCGGCACGCCTTGGGGCCAGATTGAGGAGCGTTCGCGCCAGTATATGGCCGACCGTATCCACCTGATCGACGCCGGGATGCCCGCGCTCAGTGACGACAACTTCGGGATTCTGGAGGAGGGCCGACTGGAAAGCCTTCAGATGCCGGTGATGATCATCATCGGAACCGAATGCCCACCGGTGATCCCGAAGATTGCCGAGGTGATTGCCGAGCGTCTGGCCGATGTGGGGCTGGCCGAGGTGCCGGGGGCAGGGCATCTGCTGCCGGTGACCCACGCCGCGCAGGTTGCGGGTCTGTTGGACGTGAACCTGAGCCGCGATTGAGGCGGGGAGGGGCGCTGCCCCTCTGGGCCTGCGGCCCATTCACCCCGGGATACCTGCAAGCAGAAAGTGCAGATCAGCCGGCTTTGAGCAGTCTGAGGAAGTGATCCACGTCAGCCTCTGTGGTTGACCATGAGCAGACGAAGCGGGCCGAAACAGGACCGTCGTCGGGGCCTTCCAGTGTCTGATCGAACGGCCAGAGATAATAGTGGCCACCTGCCGCCGTGGCCTTCTTGTGGAGTGCGCGGGGGAAGCTTGCAAAGACGATGTTGCCTTCACATGGGTGCATGAGACTGCCGCCGGGCAGGGCAGCGATGCCTTGGGACAGACGCGCGGCCATGCGGTTGGCGTGGCTGGCGAGCTTGAGCCAGAGGCCGTGATCGAGATAGGCGGCCATCTGCGCCGACAAGAAACGGTGTTTGGAAAAGAGGTGCCCGCCGCGCTTGCGGCGAAGCTCGAATTCCCACGCCTTGGCGGGGTCAAAGATCACGACGGCTTCGACGCCCATGCAGCCGTTCTTGGTGCCGCCGAACGACAGGACATCTACGCCGGCGCGCCATGTCATCTGGGCGGCGGTGCAGCCCGCTGCAACGACGGCATTGGTGAATCGGGCGCCGTCCATGTGGGTGTGCAGCCCTTCGGCCTTTGCGATGGCGGTCAATGCTGTGACTTCTGCGGGTGCGTAGTGCGTACCTGCCTCGGTCAGGTTGGTCAGACTCAGCGCCCCGTGCTGGATATGGTGGACACCGCCATGCGGGGTCAGCGCAAGCCGTGCCTTCAGCGTCGCTGGAGATATCTTGCCGTGCGGACCGTCGATGGGTGCCATCTTGCCGCCGCCGATGTAGAATTCGGGCGCGCCACACTCATCGACCTCGATGTGCGCCTCTTCGTGACAATAGACGGCGCCCCACGGCGGGCAGTAAAGCGAAAGCGACAGGGAATTGGCGATGGTGCCGGTGGCAACCAGATAGACTGCGGCTTCGGGCGCTTCGAAGATTTCGCGGATCTGGCCGCGCACCCGTTCCATGAGCGGATCGGTGCCGTAAGACGACGTGTAACCCTCGTTTGCAGCATTGATCGCGGCAAGGATTTCCGGCGCGGCGCCGGACGTGTTGTCGGAGGCAAATTCCATCAAAGATCCTCGATGATATGGTCTTCCCAGTCTTCTTCTGGGACATTGAATTCGGGTACGGTCCAGTCGCGCACCGACTGGCCGGAGGTATGCACCGTCTCGGGATCGCCCGAGATCAGCGGGTGCCAGTCCTGAAGCGGCAGCCCTTCAGCGCGCAGACGGTAGGCGCAGGTCGAGGGGAGCCAGTAACTGATGTTTTGCAGAGTTTTGGCTGACAGTACAACGCATTCCGGCACGATGCTCTTGCGATCCTTGTAGTTGCCACATCGGCAGGAATGACCGTCAAGCAGGCGGCAGGCGACGTTGGTGAAATAGACCTCGCCGGTGTCTTCGTCCTCGAGCTTGTTCAGGCAGCACTTGCCGCAGCCGTCACAAAGCGCCTCCCACTCCGGGGGCGTCAGGGCGGTGAGCGGCAGGGTCCAGAACTCGGGACGCAGGGGGGTATCGGCGCGTTTCATGGGGCCAGACATTGACCGACGGGCGCGGGAAAGGGAAGGGC
>JBATMT010000297.1:0-5101 GCA_049289975.1 Paracoccaceae bacterium
ATTCAGTTCATGGGTATTAGGTTCGATCGTCGCGGTGACGAGCTGACGGCCATTTTGCCCTATGCCGACCGACTCATCGGCAATCCGCTGATTCCGGCGCTGCACGGGGGGGCGACAGCGGCCTTTCTGGAAGTTGCCGCAATCATCGAGTTGAGCTGGGCGACGATTTGGGAGGAAATGGAGCGCGGGACTTACAATCTGCAATCGACGGGCGGCGTACGTCTTCCCAGACTGCCAAAGACCATTGATTTCACGGTGGATTATCTCAGATCTGGTTTGCCCCGAGATGCCTATGCGCGGGCGCGGGTCAACCGGTCGGGGCGCCGCTATGCCAGCGTCCACGTAGAGGCTTGGCAGGACAATCGCAGCCGACTGTTCGCGCAAGCGACAGGGCATTTCTTGATGCCTGAGCCCGGCGGTGAACGGGCGTGAGCGCAGCCATTGCCAGGCCGACTGAACCAATAGGGCATCGGCGTGTTCTGAGAATCGCACTGCCGATTGTGCTTTCAAATGCCACCGTTCCGCTTCTGGGAGCGGTCGATACCGGAGTGGTGGGCCAGCTGGGGCAGGCGGCGCCCATTGCTGCGGTTGGCATGGGGGCAATAATCCTTGCCAGCTTCTACTGGATATTCGGATTTCTGCGGATGGGGACATCCGGGCTTGCGGCGCAAGCCCGCGGCGCGGGGGACGATGCCGAAGCGGGAGCAATTCTGATCCGTGGCCTGTTGATCGCATTTGCCGCTGGTCTGGCGTTCATCTTGTTGCAATGGCTGCTTTTTTCTGCGGCATTCAGCATAGCGCCCGCCACGGCTCAGGTTGAGCACCTTGCCAGATCGTACCTTGAGATTCGCGTATGGGGTGCACCGGCAACGATTGGGCTTTATGCCGTCACCGGCTGGTTGATTGCGATGGAGCGGACGCGGAGCGTTCTGGTCTTGCAGGTGTGGATGAACGGACTGAACATCGTGCTGGACCTGTTTTTCGTGCTGAAGTTCGGCTGGGGCGTTCAAGGCGTGGCAACAGCAACGCTGATAGCGGAATGGACGGGCTTGGCATTGGGACTGTGGTTGTGCCGGTCCGCTCTGATGCCCGAGTTCTTGCGGGACCGAATGCGGATTTTCGATCGCGAAAAACTGGTTCGGATGGCGTCAGTCAATACCGACATCATGATCCGGTCGGTTATTCTTCAGGGAGCGTTCACGAGTTTCGTTTTCCTTGGTGCAGGCTTCGGCGAAGTGACGCAGGCGTCCAATCAGGTTTTGCTGCAATTCCTTGAAATCACTGCTTTTGCTCTGGATGGCTTTGCCTTCGCCGCAGAAGCCTTGGTAGGGCAGGCGGTAGGTGCGCGTTCTTTGGCAGACCTGCGCCGTTCGGCGATCATCACGAGTCAATGGGGCGTGGGCGGAGCCTTTGTGCTGGGACTCGGATTCTGGCTGTGCGGACCGTTTGTGATCGATATTCTCACCACGGAACCTTCCGTGCGCGAGGCTGCCAGGGGGTGGCTCTTCTGGGTAGCGCTGGCACCAATTGTGGGAATTGCCTGCTGGATGCTTGATGGGATTTTCATCGGCGCGACGCGGACCCGCGACATGCGGAATGCGATGATCGTGACGTTGATAATCTATGCGCCGACGCTGACATTGCTGCCGCTGGCAATGGGCAATGATGGCCTGTGGGCGGCGCTGCTTGTCCTGATGGTCGTTCGTGGCATCACGCTCTGGCGGCTCTACCCGCGCATCGAAAGGATGGTCGCGGCCTGAACGGGTGATCAGTGCAGGCTATTGATTACATTGAGGATCAGAGCTTACGGGAGGCCTTTTCGGCAAGGCCTGACACTCCGTCGCGGCGTGCGAGTTCGGCCTCCACATCAGTCAGCGTGACATCGCGCGCCGCGAGCATGACGAGAAGATGGTAAAGCACATCAGCAGCCTCGGAGATAAGGCGCGCCTTGTCACCCTTTACGGCTTCGATGATCGCTTCGATTGCCTCTTCGCCGAACTTTTCAGCGCACTTTTCCGGCCCTTTCGCAAGGAGCTTTGCTGTCCAGGAACTGTCTGGATCAGCATCTTTCCGTGTCGCGATGGTGTCGGCCAGACGGGTCAGGACGGTCATGTCAGCCTCATTGGGATGCCTGCGCGGGCCATATGCTCTTTGGCTTCGCGGATGGTGAAGTCGCCGAAGTGGAAGATCGAGGCGGCAAGGACGGCGGAGGCGCCGCCGAGGGTCACGCCCTCGACGAGGTGATCGAGAGTGCCGACGCCGCCGGATGCGATGACGGGGACATCGACGGCATCTGAGATGGCGCGGGTGAGGGGCAGGTTGAACCCGGCGCGCGTGCCGTCGCGGTCCATCGAGGTGAGGAGGATTTCGCCTGCGCCCTTTGCGGCAACAGTCCTGGCGAACTCGACAGCGTCAATGCCGGTAGATTTGCGGCCGCCGTGCGTAAAAATTTCCCATTTTCCGGGGCTTACGGTCTTGGCGTCGATGGCTACGACGATGCACTGGCTGCCAAATCTGTCGGCCGCCCCGGCGACGACATCAGGGTTGGCGACGGCGGCGGAGTTGAAGCTGACCTTGTCGGCACCGGCCAGAAGAAGCGACCGGACATCCTCGTGGGTGCGGACGCCGCCGCCCACGGTGAGCGGGATGTAACATTGCTCGGCGGTGCGGGTGACGAGGTCGAACATTGTGCCGCGATTCTCGTGGGTTGCGTGTATGTCGAGAAAGCAAAGCTCGTCGGCACCGGCGGAATCATAGGCCTTGGCAGCCTCGACCGGATCGCCAGCGTCGATCAGATTGACGAAGTTGACGCCCTTGACCACGCGGCCATCGGCGACGTCGAGACAGGGGATGATCCGGGTCTTGAGCATGGCATACCTCTGGGTTTTCCTTACAGCGGGAAGAAGCGAGGGGAAAGGGTTTCACCGCGAATGCGGGCGACAGATCAATGGGAGGGCGCTGCCCTCCCATACCCTCCTGGGATATTTGCGAGCAGAAAATGGGGATGGGTTAACGGATGGTGTCCGCGAGAAGCGCGGTGTTTTGGTTGGGAAATGAAATCAGGGTGTTAGGCAAAAAGGCAGGTATTCCAAACGTATTCCAAAGGTATTCCCTGCGTATTCCATTCGGAGGCGCAAATTGCAGTGAAACGCGATGCAGGCGCCAGACCTGACCGATTGGCCGCGTCAGGCCGTTTTCAGTGCCGACAGCGCCGTTGGCAGATCGATGGCGCCGTCATAGAGCGCGCGGCCCGAGATTGCACCGGCGATGACACCTGTGTCGCGGAGCGCGATGAGGTCGACGAGGGAGGACACTCCACCTGAGGCGATTACAGGGATGGAGACGGCGCGGGCCAGCGCTTCGGTTGCAGTGATATTCGGGCCGCCCATTGCACCATCGCGCAAGATGTCGGTGTAGATGATGGCGGCAACACCTGCGTCCTCGAAGGAACGGGCGAGGTCGGTTACCAGGACATCGGTCTCCTCGGCCCAGCCTTTGGTGGCGACTTTGCCGTTGCGGGCGTCGATGCCTACGGCGACGTGACCGGGGAATGCCTTTGCCGCTTCGCGCACCAGATCAGGGTTCTCGACGGCGACGGTACCGAGGATCACCCGCGACAGGCCCTTGGCGAGCCAACGCTCGATGGTTGCCATGTCACGGATGCCACCGCCGAGTTGGGCGGGCACCTTGATGCGTGACAAGATCGCCTCGACGGCGGCGCCGTTGATGGGCTCTCCGGCGAAAGCGCCGTTCAGGTCGACGAGATGCACCCACTCGCAACCGGCAGTCTCGAAGGCTGCAGCCTGCGCGGCAGGATCGTCGCCAAACACCGTAGCGCGGTCCATGTCACCATGGACGAGGCGCACGCATTTGCCGTCCTTCAGGTCGATGGCGGGGTAAAGGATCATGGGGCACCTCCGGTTGCGGGCCTCTTGCCACAGGCCGTGGCGATTGCAAAGGGCGTGCCAACGCAACGTCAGGCTTGATTTGCAGGGCCATGCTCCCCGATGATCAACTTCAAGCTGAGGGAGGAACAGCCATGAAGACATTTGCATTGAGTGCTGCACTGATCCTGATGGCGGGAGCAGCACTTGCCGATCCGGCCGAGGGCAACTGGAAGACCAAACCCGATGACAACGGCAATTTCGGGATCGTCAGCATTGCGCCCTGTGGCGACAAGCTGTGCGGCGTGCTGACCAAGTCGTTCGACAGTTCGGGCGCAGCGATGAAGAGCGAGAATATCGGCAAGCAGATCGTGTGGGATATGGTGCCAAATGGCGACGGTACCTATGCGAGCGGCAAGGTCTGGGCGCCGGATCGCGACAAGACCTACAACGCCAAGATGGCGCTGTCGGGTGACACGCTGGCGGTGTCGGGCTGCGTTCTTGGCGGGATGATCTGCCGCGCGTCGGACTGGACCCGCGCGAAGTGATACGAGGTGCGGCGGGGCTGAACCCCGCCGCAACTTCTACTCCAGTGCGTCAATGATGAAGGCGTCGCAATCCATTGCGTTGAGACGCATTGGCAGGATTTTCTGATAGGCTTCCGAGGCATACCAGCCTTCGGCGGCTTCGCGCGACGGAAACTCCAGAACCACGATGCGTTCATGCGGGACTTTGCCTTCGACGACAGTGAAGCGCCCGCCACGCGCAAGGAACCTGCCGCCAAACGCTTCAAGCGTCGGCAAGACCACAGCCCGATACTGTGCGAACTGTTCCTCGTCGTGCACCGTTTCCATGAAAACCGCGATGGCGCGCATCATTCATCCTCCCGTTAGCGGCAGGAGCATGGCCCGCCTGCACCGAGGACTAGCACGATCTTATGGGCGCCAGTTGAGGAAATTGGCGATCAGACGCAGGCCGGTGGTCTGGCTCTTTTCCGGGTGGAATTGAGTGCCGACAATGTTGTCGCGCCCGACGATGGCGGTGATCTCGCGGCCATAGTCGCAATGTGCCAGCCGGTGATCGGGGCTGTCGACACGGAAATGGTAGGAGTGCACGAAATAGGCATGCTGGCCGGTCTCGATGCCGGCCAGAACCGGGTGCGGACGATCAATGATCAAGTCATTCCAGCCCATGTGCGGCACTTTCAGGTGGTTCGC
>JBATMT010000298.1:0-6428 GCA_049289975.1 Paracoccaceae bacterium
CGTTTGCCCTATGACGATTGCTTCCCGGCGCTGATCGAATGGCAGGGCGGGCTTAAACCGCAAGACCGGCTGGCCGACAGCGGCTGCCGCCTGACACGGCTCGAGGTCTGCCACCCTGAAGCGCGGGTGATCCGCGACCTGCTGCCGCTGGTCGATCCGCGCGTGGTCTTTACCGAAGGGGCCGCACCCGCGCTCCGTGCCACCATCTTGACCCCGCACGGACCGAGGGTACTTGAATGATCATCCGCCCCGCCTCCGAGGCCGACATCCCTCAGGTTCTCGGCATCTGGAACCCGATCATCCGCGATACGACGATCATCTTTCACAACGAGCAACGTACCGAAACCACTGTCAGGGCAATCTGGGCCGACCGGCGCGGGGCAGGGCATGAGTTCTTCGTGGCCGATGACGCGGGGACCATCCTTGGCTTTGCCACCTATGCGCAGTTCCGGGGCGGCAACGGCTATACTCATGCGCTCGAGCATTCGATCATCCTGCACCCGTCCGCCAACGGTCGTGGTATCGGGCGGCGGCTGATGGAGGCGGTTGAAAACCACGCCCGTGCCGCAGGTGGCCATACGCTCTTTGCCGGGGTGTCGGGCGAAAACGATGCGGGCATTGCCTTTCACGCTGCACTTGGTTTCAACCATGTCGGGCGCTTCCCCGAGGCCGGGCGCAAATTCGGGCGCTGGCTCGATCTGGTGCTGATGATGAAATTCTTGTGAGCCGCTGACAATCCGCTGCGCTGCAGCTAAGGTGATCTCATGTCGATCTGGACGCGCATATCCGATGCCCTGTCAGCGCTCGCCAAAGGCGAGACGCTGTCCGTGGTGTTTGACAGGCTGCGCACCCCGCCAGAGCGCTCGGTCGCCTTTACCATCGCGGTAATCGCTCTGGGCGCCAAGATGGCCAAGGCCGATGGACAGGTGACGCGCGACGAGGTGGCGGCCTTTCGCACCGTCTTCACCATCCCGCCCGAGGAAGAAGCAAACGCCGCCCGTGTCTTCAACCTTGCCCGTCAGGATGTGGCAGGCTTTGACGCCTATGCCCGCAAGATCGTTGCGATGTTCGGACCGGGCGACAGGGTGCTGATCGACCTTGCCGAGGGGCTATTTCACATCGCCGTGGCCGATGGCGAATACCACGCGGCCGAGGATGCCTTCCTGCGAGAAGTCGTGAAGATATTCGGCCTTGGCGACCGTTGCTTCCGCTCGCTTCAGGCGCGCTTTGTCCCGGACATGCCACCCGATCCCTATGAAGTGTTGGGCGTGCCGCACACCGCTCCGGTCGACGAAATCCGCGCTGCATGGCGGCAAGCGGTGCGCGAAAGCCATCCCGACGGTCTGGCAGCGCGCGGTCTGCCGGAAGAGGCGATCCAGATGGCGCAGGACCGGCTTGTGGCCGTCAACCGCGCCTGGGAAGAGATCAACGGCAAGAAGGCCGCCTGATGCGCATTGCCACTTACAACGTCGAATGGTTTGCCAACCTTTTCGACGCTCGTGGGCGGCTACTCGAGGATGGCGAATGGTCGGCGCGTTACAACGTGACCCGCGCCGATCAGCTTGCGGCGCTTGGCATCGTCTTTACCGCGATAAACGCCGATGCGGTGATGATCATTGAAGCGCCCGAAAACGGTCGCAAACGCCAGACCGTGCCGATGCTCGAGCGGTTCGCTGCCCGTTACGACCTGCGCTGCCGCAAGGCGATCTTGGGGTTCGACAACGAAACCCAGCAAGAAATCGCGATGCTATACGATCCCGACGCCGTGACCCTGACCCACGACCCGCGCGGCGGTGGCGAGGGTGAGGCGCCCAAGTTCGATCAGACCTACATGATGGACCTCGACTTCGACGCCACACTCGACGCGGTCCAGTTCAACAAGCCGCCGCTGGAATTGCAGGCGGTCAGCAAGGCGGGCTTCAGCTTCCGCATGATCGGAGTCCACGCCAAATCCAAGGCTCCGCGGGGGGCTACGACCGACGAGCAGGTCAAGCGCTTTTCGATCGAGAACCGCCGCAAGCAGCTTGCGGAATGTATCTGGGTGCGCAAACGCGTGCTCGAACACCTGAACCGGCATGAAAGCCTGCTGGTCATGGGTGATCTGAACGACGGTCCGGGGCTGGACGAATATGAAAAACTGTTTGGCCGCTCCGGTGTTGAAATCGTGTTGGGTTGGGACGAGCCGCGCGAGGTGCGGATGTTCGACCCGCACGCCAAGGCGATGCTGGGCAAGAAGCTCGCTGCGGCACCCACGACCGCGCGCTTCTATCTTGATGATCAGAAACGCTATTTTACCGCGCTTCTGGACTATATGATGGTGTCGCCCGACCTGAAGGCACGGCACCCGGTCTGGCGCATCTGGCACCCCTTCGACGACGTGAAATGCTTTGAGGTGCCAGAGTTACGCGATGCCCTCCTGATGGCGTCGGATCACTTCCCGGTCAGCATCGACCTGCCGATCTGACAGTGCGGACTTATCAACTGCCCTGATTGGCACTATAGTACGCCCATGCGTAGTTTGACCCCGTTCATTGTTGCAACCTGCCTCGCCGTGACGCCCGTCGCCGCGCAGGAAACGCCACCCTCGACCGACGAGGGGATGAGCCTGATCGAACGTGGCGCAAGGATGCTGATGGAGCAACTCCTTGGCGAGGTTGAGCCCCACATGAAAGACCTCAAGGAGGGCATGGATCAGGCCATGACCGAGATGGGTCCGGCGCTGCGCGACCTGATGGCCAAGATCGACGACATCCGCAATTACCACCCGCCAGAGGTCCTGCCCAACGGCGACATCATCATCCGCCGCAAGACCCCGGCCGAACTCGCCGCACCACCTGCCGAAGGCGAGATCGACCTGTAAACGGGTCTGGCCTTACAGCATCATCAATCCCAACCCATCAAACACCTCGCGCCGCGTCCTGTCGGTGACCACACGGGCGCGTGCCGTGCCTTCGCGCACCAGTCCCAACACATGGCCCGGATCGCCCGCCAGCACAGCAAGGCAGGTCGTCAATCCGGCAGTCAGATTTGCCGCCCATCTGGCGGACAGTCAAAGGCCGCTGTGTCTGTGATGAGGCACGTCAACGGGTTAAAATCCGGTAAACGGATTTTTGCAAAGCATTGAAAATTATAGATCTTAACTTTTGTCCGCGTGCGGACAATTTGCGGGGAGCCATAGGGCGGGGGGCACTTGGCCGCCGCCGCGCCACGCTGGTATTGCAATCAAAGCCCGCTGATGCGGGTGGTCAGAAGCTCGAAGAACCCGTCGCGGTCAACCTTTGACATGAAAAGGGCATTGGGCGGCTTCCCCGTGACCCGCCACCAGTCGGCGACTGTCATGCCTGCGGTAAAGCGGCCCTCGGTCTCGATCTCGACATTGATGTGCTTTCCCTCGAACAGGTGCGGTTTCACCAGATAGGCAATGACGCAGGGGTCATGCAAAGGCGCGCCCTGACTGCCGTATTTTGCGGTGTCGAAACGCTCGAAGAAGTCGGTCCAGCTTGCGACTGCGCGGCCAATGTCGGTGCCGATCAGCCGCATCCCCTCGACCCACTCGCGAGAGGTCAGCGCCTTGTGGGTGACATCCAGCGGCATGACCACGAGGGGCGCACCCGAGGCAAAGACTAAGGCAGCGGCTTCCGGATCGACATAGATGTTGAACTCGGCCGCCGGGGTGATGTTGCCAACCTCGAAATAGGCGCCGCCCATCAGTACGATCTCGGCGACGCGGGCAGCGATGTCGGGGGCCTTCTGAAAGGCGGTGGCGATGTTGGTCAGCGGCCCCAGCGGGCAAAGCGTCACACTGCCCGGAGCCTCGCGGCGCAGCGTCTCGATGATGAAGTCGACAGCATGCTCTGTCTGAAGCGGCATGGTCGGGTCGGGCAGGGCAATCCCGTCAAGCCCGGTCTTGCCATGCACATGTTCTGCCGTGATCAGTTTGCGCGTCAGCGGGCGGTCGCAACCTGCGAACACCTTGATGTCCGACCGTCCGGCAAGCTCGCAGATTACCCGAGCGTTCTTCTGTGTCAGGTCCAATGGCACGTTGCCTGCAACCACAGTGATGCCCAGAACCTCAAGCTCGGGCGAGGCCAGGGCCAGCAGAATCGCCACCGCATCGTCCTGTCCCGGATCGGTGTCGATGATGATCTTGCGCGCGGTGGTCATTGTAGCTCTCCCCATTTCTGGCCCGGAGCCTGCCTTGCCCGAACAAAGATGTCCAGCGCCCCTTGGTGCGCCGCACTTGGGTCAAAAACAGGCCACAATCCGCGAAGATGATTAATAAATAGGGACTTGGGGATAGGGTCTGACATGGGTGCGCCTGAGGGAGCAGTCTTACTGCACGTCGGTGGTTTGACCACGGGCGCAGAAGACTTCGTGGTTTATCTGGCGGCCAACCGCGCGGGTCTTCGCCGCGCCGGGTTTGGCCTGTCGTGCTTCGATCCATCTGGTGTCGGACCCGAGAGCCTTGGTCCCGTCATGCCAGAGCCGGGGGCCGACGAAGAGGCAATCATTGCGGCCGGGGCGGCCATAGCCCGCAAGTTCGGACCAGACCGCAAGGTAGGCGCCGAAGGTTTCATCATCAGCGCCCCCGATCTGGCCGGTCCGGCAACCGACCTGATCCTTGGCCGGTTCCATCCGTCTGCAAGAATGCGCGCCCGAGCATTGCGCCATGCCATCGGCCAACCTGTGGACCGGCTGGTGCTGACCATTCAGCCCTACACCGAGCTTTTCCATTCGACCTGGCTGATGTTGGCCGTTGATCGGCCGATGGAGCCGTTCATGGATTACGCCGCCGCGATGCAGGCATTTCAGGGCGGCTGGGCTGATCTGGCTCAGGTGCTGGTAGAGGAACTCGAGGTGCGTGAACTCGTCGTGGTGGCCGAGCCTGCCAGCCCAAGACAGTTACTCTTGCACCTGCGCCCCGGCCTGCTGCTGCGCCAGCCCGTGGTGCCGCTGCCAAAACCCAAGGCCACGCCAAGCGCTGTGGCCATGCTCCAGCGTTGCATCCTGCAAGGCATGCGCCTGCAACCGGGCCAGCGTGATCGTCTGATCGCCTTCCACGCTCGGCAGCCGCAAGTTCGGGTTGAAAGCGCGTTCTCGTCGCTAGGACTGTCAGACCTGCGCGGTCGCTACGTGGCCGATCTGGATACGCTGGCCGAGATGGCGGGCGTGACGCTGATCGGTGCCGAAGAACGGGCAATGGCGGCGGAATGATCCGCACGCCATTGTTCTTTGTGTTCGTTCGGCTCAGCCGTCGAAGTTCACTTCTTCCATCAACTTGAGCGCGGTCGGGCGCAGTTTGGCCAGATCCATCAGGTTGACGTTGTCGGCAGTAAAACTGCCCCAGCTTGCCACGATTTCCGAGTGCGGCACGCCCGGCTTGACCGGGAATTCGTGGTTGGTCTCGGCATATATCTTCTGTGCTTCGTCCGACGACAGGAATTCCATCAGCCTCAGCGCTGCATCATGGTTCGGTGCAGCCTTCGTCATGGCGACGCCTGAGACGTTCACATGCGTGCCGCCGCCTTCGAATGTCGGATAGATGATGCGGACAGAATTTGCCCATTCCGCCTGCTCCGGGTCGGCCAGCATCTCGCCCATGTAGTAGGTGTTCCCAAGAGCGATATCACACTCGCCCGCCCAGATTGATTTGACCTGTGCGCGGTCGTTGCCTTCGGGCTTGTGCGCAAGGTTTGCCTTCACGCCTTCCGCCCACGTCTTTGCATAGGCTTCGTCGTGGTGGAAGATCATCGCCGCCATCAGGCCGAGGTTGTAATCATGCGTGCCCGGCCGGGTGCAGATGCGCCCCTTCCATTTAGAATTGGTAAGGTCTTCGTAGGTAGTGACTTCGCCATCCTTCACGCGCTCTTTCGATGCATAGATGACGCGCGCGCGCGTAGTTAGGCCGAACCACTGGTTGGCGGGATCTCGGAACTCGGCAGGAATGTTGGCGGTCAGAATGTCGGACTGCACAGGCTGGGTAACGCCAGCATCGACGATTTGCGCAAGGCGGGCGATATCGACCGTCATCACCAGATCGGCAGGGCTACGGTCGCCTTCGGCCTGAAGACGTTCCACCATGCCCTTGTCGACGAAGGCAACATTGACGTCGATGCCGGTTTCTTTGGTGAAAGCGTCAAAGAGCGGCTGCACGAGTTCTGGCTGGCGGTGAGAATAAACGTTCACTTCGTCGGCCGTCACCGGAAGGGCGATCAAGGTTGCCGCAACGGACAGCAGGGGCATCTGGCGCATTAGTTTAGTCCTTTTGTCAGATTTCGCAGAATCATTAACTTCGTTGCTCCAGATGGTCAATGTCTTACTAAAACACTATGGTAATTTTTGGCGAATACCTGTTGGCAACCCTTTCGCATCACCCGATAAGAAGCTGATCGACCAGCGCTGATGAAGGTATAGGATGAGTACGGACT